>NZ_JAAUWS010000004.1:0-181306 GCF_014694465.1 Vibrio sp. S11_S32
AGAAGATGTTGAAGAATATATCCGGTATTACAACCATGAAAGGTTGCATACTACGCTTGGTGATTTAACGCCAATCGACTATGAAAAATTACAAAGTCAGGTGTCCTATTGGGCTTGACCAGAATAGTTTTAATTGGCGCGAGTAAGAAGCAACAAATTACAGATGCAGTTCAAATGCTTGATAACCAAGATTTCAGTGCACAAGAATTAGCCGCGATAGAGGTGATATTACGCGGATAGCTGTTATGATTGAACATGAATTGTTGCCATTGATAAAAGGAAATTATAACAATGAAATTATACGAATTTGCGCCAAATCCAAGCTCTCGCCGGGTGACTATATTTTTAAAAGAGCTTGGGATTGAGCTTGAAACGGTTCAACTGGATGTTCGAGCTGGCGAAAACTTAACCGAAGAGTATTTAGCCAAAAGCATTAATGGCAAAGTGCCAATGCTAGAGCTGAATGATGGCACTTGCATTAGTGAAACGGTGGCAATTTGTCGTTATATTGCACAACAAAAGCAAAACTTCAGCTTGTTTGGTGAAACGCCGGTGGAAGCCGGTTTAGTGGAAATGTGGCAGCGCATTGTTGAACTTGATGGTTTATACGCAGGCTTCCAAGCATTTAGAAACTTGTCGGGTGTCTATAGTGACCGTGAGCGCTGTGTTAAAGAATGGGGGGTGGAGTCAAAACGTCGGGTTGAAGAGTTTTTACCTAAGCTTGATAAGCAACTCGCAACACATCCATTTATTGCGGGGAAAAAACTCAGCATTGCCGACATTACCGGATTCTTATTTGTCGGTATTATTTGTGTTAAAGCGTTAGAAATCGACGCTCTAAGCGATTATCCCAATATAACCCGTTGGTTTGAGATGTTATCGCAACGTCCGGCTTTTCAGTAATGCTCATCATGACAAAACCGTGCTGATTTAATATGCTGGTTTCTGCAACATAAATTAAAGCTCACCGGTTTTAAGCGAATAGCAAGGTGAGTTTTTTTGTGCTTATAAAAACTGACCAAGTGTATATATTCACTAACAAAACCTTGCGTGATGGGTAAAGCTCTGCATTAATAGAGACAGAAGGATTTACAGTGAGAGAAACAAAATGACAGAGACTTTTCTGATCGATCAATGGACGTTTAACAACAAAAAACCTCAACAAGTAAAAGATCAAAATGAACAACAATTAACCGTCGAATCTGGTAATTGGTATCACTGCCAACGTGAATCTTCCGGCTTGCGAAAATGGCTGCAATTCAATCAGATTGAGCAAGGTATTATCGACAGCTTATTGACTGATGATACACGCCCTCGTTTTGAACAATATGAAGATGGCTCATTTTTGCTCATCTTACGAGGGGTGAACCTGAACCAAGGCGCGAAACCCGATGATATGCTCAGTATTCGACTGTTTTGGAAAAATAATTGCTTAATCTCCACCAGAAAGGTCTCTTCCAAAACCATTAGCAGTATCCGCAATGCTTTGCTTAAAGGCAATGGTCCTAAATCGTTGCCGCATTTATTAATGGCGATCATTAGTGGTTTAAACCAGAATATTGAAAAGTTTTTAAACCAAACCGAAGAGCGATTGTTTGAATTAGATGAAGTGGAACATGATGACAACGAACTGCATTTGATTCATAAGCGGATCCTAAAATTACGCCGCTTTCTAAAACCACAACGTTATGCATTAAATGATCTGGTTGAAGCCAATATTAACGAGATTAGCTCGGTTGAAACTCATAGTTGGAACGTGCTGGATACCACTACGCGCTTAACCGAATCGATGGAATTTTACTTGGAGCAGATCCAAGTAATGAAATCGGAAATTGAACAAGAGCAAGCAGAAAAAATGAACCGCAATACCTATTTATTTACCATAGTGGCGGCGATATTCCTGCCATTAGGTTTCTTAACGGGCTTACTCGGGATCAACATTGGCGGCATGCCTGGGGTCGAAAACCCAATCGCGTTCGCTATTTTTTGTGCCGCGCTGGTTGTTACCTTGATAGGGGAGTTATTGTTGCTTAAGTGGTTGAGATTCTTTTAATTAATCAATAATTACAGTGTCACCTTTTTATGTGGCGTTAAAGTAACACAGTAATCTTACAATGCAAAAACAAGCCTGACTTTGGCTTGTTTTTTTTTATGTTTGGGTTAAGTTAACGCTACATTTTTTGTGTAGATAATTATCATGTCCGTTCAAAATAAAAACATGTTAGGCGCAATGTTGGTCATACTTGCCACCTTATCTTTAACCTTAAAAGATAGTGCCGATAAATATCTGATATTACATGGCTTTCATCCAGTACAAATGGTGTTTTTCCGCTTTACCATCCCATTTTTATGCATGCTTATCTTTATGCCCAAACAAACCAAGACGGCTATTTTAGCCACCAATGGCAAATTGCTGATCCGCTCGGCATTGTTTTTGGTGTGCGCCATTACCTCAGTAATTTCTTTGAAATACATTCCGCTTGAAGTCTATATCATCATTGTGCAGATGGGCAGCGTGGCCTACATGTTAGGTGGGGCGATTTTCTTTAAAGAAACCCTAACAGCGGTCAAGATAATCGCCACGTTATTAGGCTTTGCTGGGGTGGTGATCGTGATGAATCCGACCGATGTTGGTGGTTTACATTTAATCTACTTATTGCCATTAGTGATCGTGGTTGCCAACACCGGTTATAACTTGCTGACCAAAACCATTGATTCGAGCGTGTCGTTTATTTCAATTTTTATTAACTCGTTTTTTATTTTGGGTTCAGTCTCAACCATTCTTTTGATAGCGCAGCCAGATATGTGGATCACCCCAACGATGGAATCCATCCCTTATTTCATCACCATTCCTGTGGTCACGATTGTGTCACAACTGTGTTTGATTAAAGCAATGAAGATAGCGGATGCCTCACATGTCGCGCCATTCTTTTATTTCCAGATCCTGTTTGCTTGTATCTTCGGTTACTGGTTATTCGATGAACTACCGACTATTTTCACTCTCGGTGGTGGGGTATTTATTGTTGCGGCAGGGATTATCATCACTTATGCCAATTACAAACCGAACAGAAATAAATCAAAACAAGTACAGTAACCATAAAGGCTAACATTGACTGATTATACCAATTCGATTGAATATTTGATCAATTGGAATACGCCGAAAAGACGCTGATCCGTCCTTGGTCGCTTGAGAAAAGGCCATCCATGGCCTTTGACACTTTTCTCTGTACTCAATTTTGAACGATCATTTAATTGATACAATTGATATTACTTTTGATACGACTCATCTTTTCTAAACGGCTGAGTTAGCATCTTGAGCAAACCTTGTTCCTGTGGTTGCCGAAAGATTCCTAATCCAATTTGCATATCTCGGTGGCCATCTTTTGGCTCAGCAATATAACTGCCAAAACAACGATCCCAAATCGATAAACAAAAGCCATAGTTGCTGTTGGTTTCGTTTAAGTGCACCGAGTGATGAATACGGTGCATATCTGGCGTGACAACGAATTTACGCAGCAGGGCATCAAACTTCAAATTCAAACGCACATTACTATGATTAAACATGGCGCTGGCGTTTAAAATCACTTCAAATAGCAGTACCGCAATGGGTGAAATGCCTAATATGACAATAGCCGCTATTTTTACCCACATCGATAACCAAATTTCAATAAAGTGAAAACGCGAACCTGTGGTGGCATCGATATCTTGATCGGAATGATGGACGCGATGTAAGCGCCATAACAACGGGATTTGATGAAACAAACGATGTTGCCAATAAATAATACCATCAAGTAAAACAATCGAGATTAATACTTCAATCGGCGACGGCAAGCTGAGCCAGTGAAGTAACCCCCATTGATGCTGAGTTGCAGTAAAAGCCACTCCCATTGCCAAGAAAGGTAAAGTGAATGGCAGTAGTGCGCCGTTTAATGCCACAAATCCCAAGTTATTTAACCAACGAAAATTTTTGGGTTGTGTTAAGGCTTTACGGGGACGTTGTATTTCCCATACGGCCATAACAAGTAGTACTAAAATAAAGCACACCAAACGGATTAAGGTTTGGTTGTTGGTCATAAAATCGGTCATATAAATCGCTTAATCGATGATGAAGGCATAATGCCTTAGTACTTTACATTAGTTTGCCAAGCCATTACATTAACAAACATATTAGTCGGGGAGCCGCAAGGCTGAGATCACTACTGTGAGACCCGTTGAACCTGATCCAATTAACATTGGCGTAGGGAACTAACTTCGGATCGCCACACTGCTTTTCTCATTGTTGACCGATATTGGTTTTTCAAAACGAGATACCAGCTTGAATCGAATTACTTCCTTGCCATCAATAGGAAGTTGTCGAAATGTCAAACACCAACAAGCCATTATCCCATCACACTCCAAGATCTACGCTTAATGCGGTTTCATCAAATATTGCCAATGTGCTCACCATTGCCGGCTCCGATTCTGGCGGTGGCGCTGGGATTCAAGCCGATATAAAAGCTATCTCCGCTACTGGCAGTTTTGCTTGTTCAGTTATTACCGCCTTAACCGCGCAAAATACGCAAGGCGTGAGTGAAATATTGGCGGTTGATGCTGAATTTGTTGGGCTGCAATTGGATGCGGTTTTCTCTGATATTAATATTTCAGCTGTCAAAATTGGCATGTTAAATGACGCCAGTGTGATCAAAGTGATTGCGCAGAAATTACAGCAATATCAACCACAATATGTGGTTTTAGATCCGGTCATGGTTGCGACCAGTGGTGATGCGCTAATTGAAAAAGCGGCCATTCAAACCTTAGTCGATGAGCTTTTTCCTTTTGTCACCGTGCTCACCCCTAATCTTCCTGAAGCCGGGCTGTTATTGGGCTGTGACACGCCAAAATACGAATCTGAGATTGAAGCATTCATCCACAAGTTGCAGTCACATCCTAGATTTAAACAAGTCAAAACCTTACTTAAAGGTGGGCATTTCACCGGTGAGCACAGTTGTGATTGGCTGATTGATGGCAATAAGGTCACTCGGTTTTCTCATCCAAGGATAGCCACTAAAAACACTCATGGTACAGGTTGCACGCTATCTTCTGCCATCGCCTCTTATTTAGCACAGGGTATGCCATTAAGTGAGGCAATTAGCCAAGCGAAAATGTATATATCTGACGCACTGACGGCAGCCGATCAGCTTACTGTTGGCAAAGGTTCAGGTCCGGTTCATCATTTTCATGCTTTTTATGGTTAGGCTAAATCATGATTAATATTGATAAGTTGACCTTTCAGTTTGAACCTCAACTACCAGCAATTTTTGAAAACTTAACGGTTGGGTTCAAAGCAAAAAGTTGGACCTGTTTATTAGGTAAAAGTGGTTGTGGCAAAACAACGTTATTAAAAAGAATCGCTGGTTTTGAGCACAAGGATTGTGTACAGAGCGGAAATATAGGTTCTGGCGATCCGCACCGTTTAGATCCTGTCGCGTATATGGGGCAGCAAGATTTATTATTTCCTTGGTTAGATGTGCTGCATAACGTGTGCCTAGAGTCGTATTTAATCTGTGGCAGCATAACCAAAACACAAATTGAGCAAGCCACACAGTTACTGAATAAGCTAGGCTTATCTGGTTATTCTCAGCATTTTCCACATCAATTATCGGGCGGAATGAGGCAGCGAGTCGCCATCGCCAGAACCTTAATGCAAGATAAACCTGTGGTATTAATGGATGAACCTTTTGCAGCGCTTGATGCGGTCACACGTTACGAGTTACAAAAGTTAGCTTGTCAGTTATTAAAAGATAAAACCGTGTTGTTCATTACTCATGATCCACAAGAAGCATTGCGAATTGCTGACCGAATTTTAATTATGAAGGGCACGCCGGCAAAATTGCATGAGGTTGAATTCCACTCGACAAGCTTCCCCCCAAGAGAAACCAGTGCTGAATTGGTTCTAGCCCATAATCAATTATTGCAACGGTTGAGTATTGATAGCATGGAGCAAGCCCATGAATAGTCTTTCAATCAACAAAACAACAAATCCCACTATCAAAACATCATCAAAAATTGCCATGGTGGTGCAAATCGTGACCACGACATTGGTAATACTGTTGTTATGGCAAGCTACCGTGTCGTTGTTTGCTCTGCCAAGTTACATTATTCCTACACCAATCGAGGTTGGCAAAGCATTAGTCGAAAATGCCGATGTACTTCGTGCCAACTCTTTGGTGACGTTACAAGAGATTCTCTTGGGGCTACTGCTAGGTCTGGTGTTTGGGGGGATGTGTTCATTGGTTTTATTACTTAATGCTACCGTCAACCGTTGGTTATTACCTTTGCTTATCATTAGCCAAGCGATCCCTGTGTTCGCACTGGCACCGGTATTAATGTTATGGCTAGGTTATGGCATGGCGTCCAAAGTCGTGATGGCGGCAATCATTATTTTTTTTCCAATCACCACTTGTTGTTATGACGGTTTAAAAAACACACCCAAAGGTTATTTAGAACTGGCGCAAACTTTCCAACTGACTAAATGGCAAACCTTACTCAGAGTGAAACTGCCATCGGCATTACCGGCGCTGGCGTCTGGCTTACGAGTGGCGGTGGTGATCGCACCGATCGGGGCCGTGATTGGTGAATGGGTTGGCGCGAGCGCTGGGCTAGGTTATTACATGTTGCAAACTAATGCCCGAATGCAAGTGGCTGATATGTTTGCAGGTTTGTTTATTTTATCGATTATGACGGTCGGGCTGTATTTTTTGACTGACCGTTTGTTACATCATTTCATTCATTGGCCGAACCAAGGCTAAAAACTTATTTAGATTAAAAGGAAAGCATATGCCTCGTACAATCGCAGCAAGATTTAAACACATACTATTCGCCACCGCTTTACTCACTATTACTAGTCAAGCTTACGCCAATGACAAACTGACTGTGATGCTAGATTGGTTCGTAAATCCCAATCACGGCCCGATCATCATTGCACAGCAACAAGGACTATTTAAACAAGAAGGATTGGATGTCACCATTCAAGAACCAGCAGACCCAACATTACCCCCTAAAATGGTTGCGGCAGGAAAGGTAGATATGGCTGTCACTTATGAACCTAATTTTGTGATGGATCTTGCTCAAGGTTTACCGCTGAAACGTTCGGCAACCTTAATTGCGACCCCTTTAAATACCATTTTAACTTTAGATAACGGTAAAATTAATTCAGTCCAAGATTTAAAAGGTAAAACGGTTGGTATCGCGGTGGCTGGTACTGAAGATGCAATGGTGGGTACCATGTTGCGTCATTCAGGTTTAAAGCTTAGTGATATCAAGATGGTAAATGTGGGATGGAATTTATCGGCGTCATTAGCCTCAGGCAAAGTCGATGCAGTGTGGGGCGGGTTGCGTAATTTTGAGCCGAATCAACTGGCAATTGAAAAGGTAAAAGTAAAAGCGTTTTATCCAGAAGAGTACGGCGTACCAAGTTATGAAGAATTGATTTTTGTGGTAAGCCAAAACAGTAAAAAAACGGCCGCCATCGCGAAATTTAATCACGCGTTAACCTTGGCAACGCAATATATCGTTAATCATCCTGACCAAGCTTGGAATAGTTTTAAATCGTACAACCCTAAAACATTAGATACACAGCTTAATCAACACGCTTGGGCTGATACTTTAACTCGTTTTTCATTGCGCCCAACCGCGGCAGATGTTCAGGGTTATAAAGCATTTGCTGATTTTATGTATCAAAATAAAGTGATCAAAACAGCGGTCGATCCTACTCCGTATTTATAATTTTGTGGCGTTAATTACTCAAACTCAAATAAGCATTAAAGGGCTCAATAAATGACAAACTTTACTGGCAAACCTGTGGTAGCAAAGCAATTTATTTCACAACAACTCGATAGATTGCGCCTCAATAAACCTTTAGTGGTGAGCATCACCAATTATGTGGTGATGAACAATACCGCTAATGCTTTGCTGGCAATAGGGGTATCACCGATCATGGCACACAGCCGCGATGAAATGGCGGAAATGATGAGCTTTACTGGATCCTTGGTGATCAATATCGGCACATTAGACTCGATTTGGATTAAACGGATGCGTTTTGCGATCACCCAAGCCAATCATTATCAAAAGCCGATTGTTATCGATCCTGTAGGTTGTGGGGCCAGCAAATTAAGAACTACCGTCGCTCGCGAATTTTGTGACTTGGCGGATAAACTGATTGTACGAGGCAATGCTTCTGAGATTATGGCGCTAGTCGGTATTGATAGCCAAGTAAAAGGGGTGGATGCTCAAGATCCAAGTGAAGCCGCAATGGAGGCTGCGCATAAAGTGATTGCGCAATACCAAGCCAATCATGTTGTGATCTCTGGTGCAGTTGATTATGTCGTGCATCAACAGCAAACATTTCAGTTAAGCAATGGTGATAAATTGATGCCGCAAGTAACAGGAATGGGTTGTACTCATAGTGCCTTAACCGGTGCATTTGCCGCGATTGATTTTGATAATGCAGGCTTATGTGCTACTGCGGTATTAGGTGTAGCAGGCGAACTGGCCGCGCAACAAAGTACTGGCCCTGGCAGTTTACAAATGCATTTATTCGATAAGCTCTACCAACTTGATCAACTGGCATTGATCAATACATTGAAATGCCAGCCATATACCGGCCTTACTGCATTGTGATGTGACATCCACTGAGAATAACAAAACAAACTATAGGCTAATAATGAATGCTATTAATCGTTTCGACTATCCACTTTATTTAGTGACCGATGAAACAACGGAAGGAGAAAGCTTACGCCATATCTTGCTGCAAGCATTACAAGGTGGAGTTTCAATCGTTCAAGTGCGACATAAAGATCATAATATCCAAACATTTATTCAACGTACTCAAGTAACCAAACAAGTGATTGATGAGTTTAACCAACAGCAGATAAAACTTAACCTCAAACCAGTACCATTAATTATTAATGATCGCGTCGATGTTGCATTGGCGGTAAACGCAGATGGGGTGCATTTAGGTCAATCGGATATGTCTGCGGTGCTAGCAAGGCAGATCCTTGGCCCAGATAAAATCATAGGTTTAACCGTTGAAAACCAGCAACAATTATTACAAGCCCAGACTCTTCCTATCGATTATTTAGGCATCAGTACTATTTTCAACACCGCAACAAAAACCGACACCCAGTATCAATGGGGTATTAAGGGACTGACTGAAGCGGTACTCGACAGTGATTTACCGTTAGTCGCCATTGGTGGGATCGATAAAAGTAATATTGTGAGTATTGCAAAAACCAAGGTCGATAGTATTGCATTAGTGTCGGCAATCTTTGCTGCCGATTCTCCTAAAGAGGCGACAATCGAGTTATTAGCTTTAATACAAAGTAGTTAAAAGAGGCGGTACTGTATCTATAACTAGTAAACCACTTAATACCTGATCAAGTTGAATCCGCCGAAAATACGCGGTCCCATCCTGGTCTCTTGAGAAAAGGCCATCCATGGCCTTTTACACTTTTCTCTGCATTCAATTTGTATAGGTTATAAAATTACTGGAATTGGTATAAAAAAAGGCCTTAATACACTGATGTACTAAGGCCCTAGATGGTGCAGGATTAAACTTTTTAAATAACTTAAGCCTTGTGCTTCAAATCAATCTCAATTCTGCCTGCATCTGGATCATTAAACAGATCAACATCCAGTTCATTTTCAGATTTAGCCACAATACAAGTCACTACACTATCACCAGTAATATTCACCGCAGTGCGGATCATATCTAGTAGACGATCGACGCCCATAATCAAGGCAATACCTTCTAATGGTAAACCAACTTGATTAAGCACCATCGCAAGCATAATTAGACCAACACCAGGAACACCCGCGGTACCAACTGAAGCTAGCGTTGCGGTTAAGATCACCGTCATGTAATCGCCAATGCCTAAATCGACATTAAAAGCTTGAGCAATAAAGGCTGTCGCCACACCTTGCATGATAGCGGTACCATCCATGTTGATGGTCGCGCCTAGAGGGATGGTAAAAGAAGCGATCTTATTACTGACACCAAAACGATGTGTTGCGGTTTCCATCGTAACTGGAATGGTGGCGTTAGAAGAGGCGGTAGAGAATGCAAACATGATCGCATCTTTCATTTTCTTCCAAAAAACCAATGGATTTAAGCCCGATAATACTTTGAGCAAAATACTATAAGTAATAAACGCATGGATAAGCAGCGCAGCAACTAACACTAAGAAGTAAGCGGCAAGGTTCGCAATGGAATCTAATCCAAGGCCAGTGAACAGTTTTGCCATTAAGAAGAAGATACCGTAAGGCGCGACTTCCATAAG
The DNA here is from genome assembly GCF_014694465.1 of Vibrio sp. S11_S32. Taxonomy (NCBI): domain Bacteria; kingdom Pseudomonadati; phylum Pseudomonadota; class Gammaproteobacteria; order Vibrionales; family Vibrionaceae; genus Vibrio; species Vibrio sp. S11_S32. Next base: position 10,317 of record NZ_JAAUWS010000004.1, read on the forward strand.
TAGCGTAACCAGCTTCATAATTACGACGTTTACGTCACTGAAGAACGTTGAAACACGTTGCCCGGCTTCGCCTGAAAGACTGATCGCAACACCAAATAACACCGCAAACACGATAACTTGAAGGGTATTGCCTTGCGACATCGCTGCCATTGGGTTAGTTGGGAACATATCAACAATCACTTGTCCTAACGATGGTGCTTCTGTTGAAGTAAAAGATGCGGCGGATGATAAATCTGCGCCAGAGCCTGGATGAAGAAAGATCCCCATAACCAGCGCTAAAGAAATCGCTAGGGCGGTGGTACCGATATAAAAAGCTAAGGTTTTGCCACCTAATCGGCCTAAAGTGGTGATGTCTTTTAAGGAACTGGTACCACAAACAAGAGAAACAAAGACAAGAGGGATAACTAGCATTTTTAAGCTGGCGATAAATATTTTTCCGCCGACATCAAATAAGCCTTCGACTAAATATTCATTGATAAAAGTGTTGTTACTAAAAAAGGATTGGATAATAAAACCGCATAAGATACCGGCAACCATACCAGTAATAATTCGTGCGGTTAAAGAGCGTTTTGATTTTTTGTTGTCGTTCGTCATGAACAAATCTCCATTAGGTTACTTTGTACAACTTTCAAAGCTGGATCAGACTAGCAGACAAAAAGCAACTTGTAGTCAATTAGTAACAAAATATAACTAACCCGTGTGATTTTGATCACTAAATATAAGCCAATAGCGAAAAATAACAGGGGATAAGTTGCTAAAAAGTTACTTTATCGTGATTTAATGTTGATATGGTACGAAAGGTTAACATTTTGTGGTGCAGTTTCGCTAATCAGAGGAAATATACCACTTAATGGAGACTAAAAGCGGTGAGCGGAATACATCAGGGGGGGGCATACTAATCGAAATAAACAGAACAAAGCGGATAGATCAAAAAAGCCTACATTTCTGTAGGCTTTTTATCTTTAACGGATATTTTATTATCCGATAAAGGAATTGGTGCCCGCTACTGGACTCGAACCAGTGACACCTTGCATGTCATGCAAGTACTCTAACCAACTGAGCTAAGCGGGCAAATTGTGTGCTTATCATTTGCTACCGGAGAGGTAACTTAATAAAAAAGACTTTGAAAAATGGTGCCCGCTACTGGACTCGAACCAGTGACACCTTGCATGTCATGCAAGTACTCTAACCAACTGAGCTAAGCGGGCATTTTTTAAAGCATTCTTTTAAACATTACTAGTTAAAACAACTCTATAAATAAAATAGGTAAAAATAAAACTGCGTTAACGGGGAAGATATTAACCATGCCTTAATCGGGTTGCAAGCAGAAATTTATCACTTTGCGCGTGTTTGTCGCCTTTATGTGCTGTTTGCTGTTTTTTTGCTCTTTTAATGATATTTATGGCATTAAAAAATGAAAAGAGGTCCGCTTAAACTGACCTCAATTCATGTTGTAACTTATTATTTGGAGCTTATAAACGGCCATCGAGTGGAATGATTTTCACCATCTCACCGTTTTTTACCATTTCTACTTGAGGCGGCACTTCGATAAGGCAATTAGCTTCACTCATCGAGCGTAAAATCCCCGAGCCTTGCATGCCAGTGGTGCGCACTTGCAGTTGACCAAATTGATTTAAAGCATAAATACCACGAGTAAACTCAGTACGGCCTAAGCGCGAACGTACCACTTCGGTGGCTTCAGCTTGGATCTTCGGTGCTTGCCAGTTGGTTTCACCTTGCATAAAGCGTAGCGCTGGCTCAACAAACATTAAAAATGACACCATTACCGCCACAGGATTACCTGGTAAACCAAAGAATGGAGTGTCATTGATGTGGCCAAAAGCAAGTGGGCGACCAGGGCGCATGTTGATACGCCAAAAGTTAATCTGACCTATACGCTCTAAGACGGTTTTAATAAAGTCCGCATCGCCAACAGAAACGCCACCTGATGAAATAATCGCATCCGCCTCTGTACTGGCTTTTAACAGTGTCGCTTCTAATGCACTTTCGCAATCTTCAATAATGCCAAGATCAATCACGCTACAACCTAAACGTTGCAACTGCGCCATCACGGTATAGCGATTGGAATCGTAGATACAATTTTTGTTTAACTCGCTACCCGGCGCTTGTACTTCATCACCAGTCGAGAAAACCGCCACTTTCAATTGAGAGAAAAGCGGATATTGACTTAACCCAAGTGAAGCCAGCATGCCAAGTTCTGGTGATTGAATTCGTGTGCCTTTATTAAATACAATGCTATTTTGAGCGAGATCCTCACCGGCATTACGCACGTTTTGTCCTGCTTTAAACTCATTGTTCGACACAGAAAAAGTGACGCGGTCACCAGCTTCGTTGCTTTGACTTTGTTCGCGCATGATAACCGTATCCGCGCCTGAAGGCAGAGGAGCACCAGTCATGATCTTCGCCGCTTGTCCTGCCTCAATAACACCATCAAAACTGCTGCCCGCCATGATCTGTGCCACCACGTCATAATGGTCTAATGACGCTGCAATATCTTGACTGCGAACCGCGTATCCATCCATCGCCGAGTTTTGGTAGGCTGGGACATTAATTGGTGAATGGACGTCTTCCGCGAGGATACGCAAGCGAGCATCGAGCAACGAAGCTGATTCAACCGTCGCTGGCGTTTTTAATGTAGTTAGGATTTTCTCTAAGCCTTGTTCAACCGACAAAAAGGCTGGCGATAAACTATCGCAACTTGCGGCATCGGTTTTTTGTGTTGTTGATGAGGCTAATGGGCGGCACTGAGTGAAGTTGACAATCATGTCACCAATTGCATCCAAATCATTAATGTCCACATGGGGCAGGTGAGTATTCAGTTCTGAGCTATTGGAAGCAACCGCAATAATATTGTCATCATGGGGATGCAGCCAAGGTTTACCCACTTCATCACGATGTAATTCTATTTTTGGAAACGACAGATTTTTACAGCCTTCAACCAAAATGAAATCAAGTTTACTGCAATCAAAGTGCGATAATAAATCAAAGAAATGCGCTTCTTGATCCGGTGTTTCTGTCATTAAAACATGACGATTGCGTGATGCGATCAGCATTTGGTTGGCACCGGCTTTGCGTAAGCGATAACTGTCTTTACCGGGTTTATCGACATCAAAATCATGGTGTGCATGTTTAAATACGCCAATGCGCAGACCTTTTTTGGTCAACCTTGGTAGCAGTGCTTCAAGTAAGGTGGTTTTACCGGTTCCGCTGTAAGCTGCAAAACCAAGAATTGGAATAGGGTATGTGTTCATAATTTACCTTTGGCAGTTATTCTTTGAGATGCTGAGCAAAATCAGCAAGTTGCTCTGGTGTATTAAGGTTAATAAAAGTTTGCTTGAGATCGGAGAAATCGACACGATAGGTATGACACTGGTCATAAAAGGCAATGATCTTTCTTTCATCACGCGCTAAAAAGTCATGCAATTTATCTGCTACTCGGCGGTGATATAAAGTAAAAACCGGCTGATAGAAATCGCCATCGTGCGCAACAAGAATATCGGCATCAGCTTGCCATGCTTGGCAAAAAATTTGTGCTAAATTACTCGGTATATTGGGGCTATCACAAGGCACAAAACCAACCCAGTCATGTTGTTTTGTGTCGGTATGAGTGAGCGCAGCATGAATGCCACCTAACGGTCCAGGGAATTGGGTAAAGGTATCGCTGATCACAGGGGCATACTGTTGATATTGCTTATGACTGCGATTGGCATTAATGGTGATCGAATCGGTTTGAGGCTGTAGCGCTGCTAGCACATATTCAATTAATGGCTTGTCATTTAACTTAACCAAACCTTTATCTACCCCTCCCATACGAGAGCCTTGTCCTCCGGCGAGAATAACCCAATCAATTTTGTCTGGTGTTAGCATATATGCTCTCTATAAATATTCAGTTTGCGTAAAGGTTTGTTGTGGTTGTGGCACTTTGATCAGTTGTAATAAAGGGGATTCTACTAAGGTATGATTTTTTATCCACCATTGCTTAGTACACAGCTCAGTTAATTCATTTTGTTGATGACTGGTGATCACCAAACTGACCCCATTGGCTAACAGTTCTTTTGCCAGTACCGTTAAGCGGGTAATGGATTCAATGTCTAAGCTTGAACTTGGTTCATCCATTAATAATATAGTGGGCTTAGTCACCCAAGCTCGCGCCATCGCAATGCGTTGTTTTTCTCCGCCAGAAAGGACCGAAACATGTTCTTTGGCTAACGTTTCTAACCCCACTTTGCGTAAAGCCGATATAACTTGAGCGCGTTTTTCTTGGCGTGAAAGGGAAGAAAAACGAATCGCATACAACACATTATTGTAAACGGTATCATCAAATAAATAGGGCGTTTGATGTAAGTAAACAATCCTATGCTTATTCGGCGAGAACCAACGAGATAAGCGTGACTGATGCAGGTTTAATTGACCAGAGGTGGGTTGCAACAGCCCTGATAATACTTTTAATAATGTGGTTTTTCCCACGCCATTATCGCCGCGTAAATAGACGGCTTCATTGGGCATCAATTGCAACTTAGGGATATGAAAAAGCATCTTATCCTTAAATTGCATGGTTAAATTATTGGCATGTAAAGGGATCATAGTTGCGTATACCACCAGCAAGTAAAAAAAATACCATCTTGTTGTTTACTTTAATTATTTTTTTATTGTATTAGGTTGCTTGAGTGTCCACTTCTTGTAAATCAGCAATGACAATTTGCACGCATTAAGTGCGTAAGTAACCTTGTCCTTTGGCAGAAGTGAGTGAAAAATTGAGTATCAAGGCTAATAATAATAGAACCATTCCTAAAGCAACACCTTGAGCAAAGGCGCCTTTCTGACTTTCTAATGCGATTGCGGTCGGAATGTTTCGGGTGGAATTTAAAATATTACCTCCCACCATCATAGAGCAGCCCACTTCAGTAATAATGCGTGAAAACCCTGCCACAACCGCGGCAAAAAGCGGAAAGCGAGTTTCCCATAGTAAGGTCATTAAAATTCGAAAACGATTGACGCCTAATGTGTAAGACGTTTCGATAGAACGACGGTCACTATTTTGAAACGCGCCGTACATCATCGAGACTAAAATAGGAAAACAAATCAGCATCTGACCTAAGATCATCGCTTTTTGGGTAAACAACATTTGCCAATCCCCCAAAGGACCGGCGCGTGACAGAATCATATAAAGCAACAGACCAATTACTACAGTAGGGACCGCTTGTAGTGTATGGATAAAAGATAGCAACATCCAGCGGCCCGGAAACTCGGTGTACGCGAGTATAAAAGCACACAGAATCGACGGGATGATAACCATTAGAATGGCAGAAAAAGACACCATAAATGACACACTGACGACCTTCCATAAGTTAGTGTCAAAGTTCATTAATAGGTGTACCGCATCCACTGTGGTTTGCCAGAGTTGCATTCTTATCTCTCTATTTAAGCAATTATTCGTTTATACCCAAAGTAATACGCGCATTATTTACCGTCGTAGCTTGCAGTAAACAATTGCTTACCTTGCATTTGATAAGCATTAATGAGTTGCTGTCCATGTTTTGAGATCAACCAGTTACTAAAGTCACGCGCACCTTTAGTGTTCAATTGAGTATAACGCTCAGGATTAACTAAGATAACTTGGTATGGATTAAACAGCACCTTGTCACCTTCTACTAGAATTTCAAGATCCAGCTTGGTTTTATAAGCGATCCAAGTGCCGCGGTCGGTTAGGGTATAAGCTTGCAGCTCAGAAGCCATATTCAAGGTTGGGCCCATGCCTTGGCCAACGGATTTGAATTCAGAAAAGCTAGTCGGGTTAATACCCAGTTGTTTCCAAATCCCTTTTTCTTTTTTATCCGTACCCGAATCATCGCCACGAGAAACAAATTTAGCGTTATCTGTCGCAATGGTTTTAAATGCGTCTTGCGCAGATTTATTGCCTTTGATTTTGGCCGGATCCGATTTTGGCCCCACAATCACAAAGTCGTTATACATTAAGTGATGAGGCTCAACCCCAAATCCTTTATCAATAAATGCCGCTTCTGCGCCAGGGGCATGAGTCATGACTAAGTCCACATCGCCATTTTCACCCATTTTTAGGGCTTTACCGGTACCAACAGCAATCACATCCACGGTGTAACCGGTTTCTGATTTGAATTTTGGTAATAAATACCCCAGTAAACCCGAGTTTTCAGTACTGGTGGTGGTGGCTAAACGAATTGTTTTTGAATCTTGAGCTTGAGCGGTTGAAGTAAAAGCAGCAAGGCAAAGTAGGGCCGTTGCCCAAAAACGCATTTTCATAAAAAATTCCATCTTTAGTGATAAGAAAAATGACTTCATAGAGTCGGTTATAGTTGAATCAATGTACAAAAAACACTTTATTGAACACCAATTCCATATTGAATTTATTTTTGACCTTTAACATCAAAGTCAATTTTTTCAACTCCGGAAAAGACTTGAAAACGCAGTCCTTTAGCGCGAGCTATGGTGGTGATACCAAATTGTTTGGCCAAATCGAGTCCCATTTGCGTCACGCCAGAGCGCGATAGTAAGGTTGGAATGCCCATTTGAGCCACTTTGATCACCATTTCAGAGGTTAATCGGCCAGTGGTATAAAATACCAGGTCTTGTCCCGATTGTTGTTTAAGCCACAGTTCGCCGGCTAGTGTATCAACCGCATTATGACGACCAACATCTTCAACAAATGATAGGATTTCATCGCCGCGACATACCGCGCAACCATGTACCGCTCCTGCCTTTTTGTAGGTATCATTAAAATGGGTTAACGCTTCAAGGGTGCGATAAATATCGGATTGTTTTAATGCCACCTGCGGTACTTGGTAGCTTTCGAGTTCTGCCATGACATTGCCATACATGGTGCCTTGACCACACCCTGAAGTAACGGTTTTTTTCTCTAATGCTTTATCAAGGTGATCGATATTCTCATTAGTCACTACCGCCGCGCTATTGGTTTCCCAATCAATAATGATCGATTCTAATGATTTAGGATCATGCAAAAATCCTTGGTTTTTTAAATAACCCAGCACTAACGCATCAGGCCTTGAGCCTAACGTCATTAAGGTCACGATTTCTTTCCAATTTAACAATACGGTTAATGGTCTTTCGCAAGCCACTTGTTTGATAAGCTTTTCGCCGTATTCATCAAACACTTCGACTTGTTGGGTTTGCACCGGTACCACACCGGTTTTAATTATGCTTGGAAAGTCAGACACGGTAATTCCCTATGATAAAGCGAGAAATTAAGCCTACAATTGATGTTCAGGCAGACGATAAAAAATAATAATAAGCGATTAAACACAGTAAACATCTATCACTAAATGATAGTATTTCCTTATTATGAGTGTGTTTGATGATTTAAATCAATTTATTACTCGCAAGCCTAAAACAAAATCAGGTCGATTAGTATTAAGGATAGATATTATGATTGAAAAATCACCAAAATGTTGGCCGCTAAACTGCTTACTTGAAAAACACATTAAACAAATTGGTCGCTGGGAGACTGAATCTTGGCAGTGGGAAGGGGTCGATCTATCGCCACAAGCTTCGCAACCGCATACTTATTTTCAATTACTTGAATTATTTAAAGACGAGCGCAGCGATTACCGCTTCAATTTGAGCTCGAACAATCCTAAATTATTTCTGGCGCTGGAATTTTTAGATACTAATTCAGCGCCTAAAATCTCACACCTGACCGCCTCTCAAGCCACCATTGCGTGTTATATGGATACCGATTATTTAGTGCTGTCAATTGATATGCCATTACCTATTCAAGCGTGGATGGAAGCGTTTATTGGCCGTCATGGTGAATTAATCGAAGTGAGGAAGAAGAAACGTCAGGGCGCAGGGCGTTCTAATGGAAACTAATCGTTTTCAGCGTTGGCTGACTAAAAAAAATCAACATAACAATCATTCATCCGGCGATCATTCTGCTGGCGATCAAAGCGGTGACGATAGCTTATCCAATATTGAAAATTCAGCGATTTCAAATATTGCCCCGACATCGACGCTGACTTCTGCCCCTGTAGCTAATGGTGTTCCAAAAGAGAGTGGATTCCCAAAAGAAAGTGGCTCCCTAGAAGCTAATAGTGCCACTGAAACTAACGCAGCCTCAGAAAATGTTCAGACCATAAACCAAGAGCGTGCCGGCCTTAAACCTGCCAATACACTTATAGTGGATGAGGCTGGCCACAATTCATCAGATTTAGCGGGATCTGACTCATCTTGTCATTCATCACTATCGAAACCATCGATTGCCACTGTAGCCCATGTTTTTGAACAAGGATTTTCAAAGGGGGATAAGAAAAAACAATTACGCGATTTGTTTTTAGGTGGTGAGTTTTCCGATATCGATCCACTCGACAGCTACAACATGGATTATTCAGCGGTAAAATCAATTTCTCAGGATGTAGCATCAACATTGCGAAGCTGGCATAAACGTATTGATGATGTTTTAGAACCTGATGAAGAAAGGGTAATGGAACACCCACATCAAGCAGAGGATCTAGAGGCAATAATCGACGAAGATTTGCTTCAATACCAAGCTAAACAAGATGCGGTGATCATTACGCCAGATAAGTCTGTTGAAGATAATATTGATTCAAAGACCAAAGAGTTAGAAGACAAGGTCGAAACAAATAATAATCTTGCCAACACTGAATTTATTGATAAAAAAGTAATAAATAAACCTAAGCCGTACTAAGCGACTAAACTCAAACTAAACAGCGCAAAAACACCAAAAACACATGGCTAAATAAGAATGATAATTATCCTTGCAATGTGTTGTGTTTAATTCTCTCAAAATACACTTTTTTATTACAAATAGATGATTATCCATGAGAAAATAATGGACAATTTAATAACATCATTTTTACTTAAATTGAACTTAAGAAAGTTGTGTTGTGGTTTAAGCAAACATATCGAATAAGAAGAAAAGCAATGTTAACGTCATTTTTAAAATCGGTAGACAGCATCAATGGACAAGCTCGTTATGCGGCTATTTCGACGACCGTCGAGTTAAATAACCTTATCCCACCAACGGTCAGTTACGAATCGCGCGGTGATTTATTGATTATTGGTGATATAGTCACCGTCGAATCGGTATTTTCACACTTCTCAAGTATGAATAGCGTGACCGTATTAAGCATGAATCAAAGCGATGCTGAACATACCATCCCGACCACTCAACTTTATTTTGCCGATAGCGTTGTTATCAAGGGTTATCTTGGTAGTTTTGAAGTGGCGGCCATAAAAAATGGCGCCGCCACCAATCTTGCTAGTATTGCGACCGGCGAAAAAACCTTTGATGTGATTTTAGATTTAACCGAAAGCGGTAATATGGCCGAGCAACTTCCAGTGCCAGGTTATTACCCAGCTGGGCGAGGGTATCCAACACTAGAAGAATCGTTAGACGCCATTCCAGATTTAATTGGCACTTTTGATAAACCTAAATTTTTTCGTCTCGATACCGATTTATGTGCCCACAGCTCTCGTGGAGTAATAGGGTGTCAATTGTGTGTGGATGCCTGTCCCGCTGGCGCACTGACCAGTCAAGGCACTGCGCAAACTGGCCATAACATCGAAATTAACCCTTATCTTTGCCAAGGTATCGGCACCTGCGCCACATCGTGTCCAACAGAAGCCATCAGCTACGCTCTACCAAACCCCGTTGAAACCCAAACCTTTATTGAACGCGTGTTAGCGAAATATTTTGATCAAGGTGGCGAAAACCCAATCATTATGTTTTGCAGCTCTCGCCATGAGAAATACACCGTTATGATGCTCGGCATGCTGCCAGATAACATTATCCCTATCACGCTTGATGAACTACCAAGTGTCGGAATTGATACTTGGTTTATCGCCCTCACTCATGGCGCTTGTCAGGTGATATTTGCCGCCAGTAATCACATGCCAGAGACCATTATTCGCGTTTTAAAACACGAAACCGATATCGCGCAAACTTTGCTAAGTCAGCTTGGTTTAGAAAAAGAACGCATTAACGTGATGTATATTGAAGAACTTCGCATGCAACGTCCGGTGCTTATTTCAACCCCATTAAAGGTTAAGATTCGCGAGCCATTGGCGGGTAAAAAACGTGACCGTCTATTTGCATCATTAGATTTATTGGCTCAGCACCATTCTCTTGACGCTGAACAGGTGACGCAAGGGATTTCAAGCGTGCCTGACGGAGCGCCTTTCGGGCGCGTAAATTGTGACACTAAAGACTGCACCTTATGCATGAGCTGTGTGTCGGTATGCCCAACTCGCGCCTTGCATGCTAAAGGGGACAGCCCTGCATTATTGTTCACCGAAGAAGACTGCGTGCAATGCGGTTTATGTGTTACCGCATGCCCTGAAAAAGTGCTTTCACTTCAACCTCAATTTAATTGGGACGCGAGCAGTCGTAAAGCGGATGCCACCTTACATCACGAACCTGCCGCGCATTGTTTAAGTTGTAATAAGCCTTTTGCTCCAGAGTCGATGATAAAAATGTTGCAAGATAAGTTACGCGGTCACTCTCAGTTTGCGACCGAAGATAAACTGCGTCGCGTGGCGATGTGTGAAGACTGCCGAGTGCGTGACATCTTTAACGATCTTTCAATTAACCCTGAAAAACAACTGGATATCTAATTATGCACCCAGAGAATCTCAATCACTCAAATAATGATGAAACCCCAGTGTTCGATCCAAAAGCCACCAATGCGGATGCACAAGACGCTTCAATACAAGATGGAGCGATACAAGACGAAGCAGCACAAGATGGCAGCGCGGACAATGCGACGGCCGAGATTTATGGTTTATTGGCTTGTTTACTGCGTCAATCGCCTAATCAAGAAATTTTAGATTGGTTGAGCGAACTTGAAGTAGAAGAAAGTGATGTTCACGCCATGTCGAATGCTTGGTTTGGGTTAAAACAAGCCTCACAAACGGCTAAAATTGAAGATTTGGAAGATGAATACCAAGATTTATTTATTGGTATTGGTTGTGGTGAAGTCGTGCCATTTAGTTCATGGCATATAGCCGGCACTTTAATGGAAAAGCCATTGGTGCATATTCGCCAGGACCTGAAACGTTTGGGCTTTGAACGTCAACAAGATGTGCGTGAACCAGAAGATAACATCGCGGCATTATTAGAAGTGATGTCTATGTTGCAAAGTGAAGGGTTTGACGATCAGCAATCTTTCTTTAATGCTCATATTAAGCCTTGGTTTGTCTCATTTTGTAATGCCATAGAACAAGCAAAATCGGCGCAATATTACCAAGCCGTGTCACGCGCCTTACGTCACTTTTGTTTGATTGAACAAACCCGTTACACCCAAAAATCTGATGGCATCGAAATCACGAACCTGAAATAAATATCGATCCATACCCGACATTAAAATTGTCTTGTGCAACTTTGCATAAGAGAAGAAAGCAACATGAGCAATTAGAAATCAAAGCTGAAAAGTAGAGATTTCCCTAAAGGCCAAACCAATATGGCCAAGAAGGAGCAATAAATGAAAACATCAAAACCTCTCGACCAGAGCGTCAACGAAAGTCGACGTGGGTTGCTAAAAGGTATGACAACAGCGGTTGTTGTCGGCGGCGCTGTCGCAGCTGGACTTTCTGGCAGTGCGGTCGCAAGTGAGCCGAAAGCTCAAAATACCGAGCAACCAAAACTGAAAAAGGGCTATCACGAAACGCAACACATTCGTGATTATTTCGATTCTCTATAGGAGTTGCGATTATGAAATTGACTAAACGCTCCGATAGCGTATCTAAAAGTGAAAATCAACTAGGCTTGAGTCGTCGTGCCTTTATGAAAAATACCACAATTGCCGCGGGTGGCACTGTGGTTGGAGCATCAATGTTTGCTCCTGGCATTATGAAAAAAGCGCAAGCCCAAGACGTTGACCGCTCAGCCCCAACAGAAGTTAAGCGTACAATTTGTTCTCACTGTTCTGTTGGCTGTGGCATTTATGCTGAAGTACAAAACGGCGTATGGACCGGGCAAGAGCCTGCTTTTGATCACCCATTTAATGCTGGTGGACATTGTGCGAAAGGCGCAGCGTTGCGTGAACATGGTCATGGTGAACGCCGCCTTAAATATCCGATGAAATTAGAAGGTGGTAAATGGCGTCGAGTGTCATGGGATCAAGCGATTGATGAAATTGGCGACAAAGCGCTCCAGATCCGTAAAGAATCCGGCCCTGATTCGGTTTATTTCCTAGGTTCTGCCAAACACAATAATGAACAAGCGTACACATTCCGCAAAATGTCGGCTATGTGGGGGACCAATAACGTCGATCACCAAGCTCGTATTTGTCACTCAACCACGGTTGCAGGGGTTGCAAATACATGGGGCTACGGCGCTATGACCAACTCATTCAATGACATGCATAACTGTAAGTCAATCTTGTTTATTGGTTCAAATCCAGCAGAAGCACACCCTGTGGCAATGCAGCACATTCTGATCGCCAAAGAACGCGGTTGTAAGATTGTGGTTGCTGATCCTCGCAATACCCGCACGGTTGCTAAAGCTGATCAACATTTGCCGCTTCGCCCAGGTACCGATGTATCGCTTATTTGGGGTATGTTGTGGCATGTGTTCCAAAATGGTTGGGAAGACAAAGAATTCATTCATCAACGTGTCTTTGGTATGGATGAAATCCGCGCCGAAGTTGAGAAATGGTCGCCAAAAGAAGTGGAACGCGTGACCGGTATTTCTGAACAAGAAGTGCATAAAGCGGCGTACACTTTATCTCACCATAAGCCAGGCTGTGTTGTTTGGTGTATGGGCGGAACCCAACATACTACTGGTAACAACAATACGCGTGCTTATTGTGTATTTGAATTAGCCCTTGGCAATATGGGTAAATCTGGTGGTGGCGCAAATATTTTCCGTGGTCACGATAACGTACAAGGTGCAACAGACTTTGGCGTATTATCGCATGATTTACCAGGTTACTACGGCCTTGCGGAAGGATCATGGCAGCATTGGTCTCGAGTTTGGGGCATCGATTACGCTTGGCTAAAAGGGCGTTTTGACCAAACCAAATACAACGGCAAATTACCAATGAACAACATGGGGATCCCTGTGTCTCGTTGGGTTGATGGGGTATTGGAAGACAAATCGAAAATTGAGCAAAATGATAATATTCGTGCCATGTTCTATTGGGGTCATGCGGTTAACTCGCAAACCCGTGGACACGAAATGCCAAAAGCAATGCAAAAGCTCGATATGATGGTGATTGTCGATCCATACCCAACCGTTGCGGCCGTTATTAACGATCGTACCGATGGGGTGTATCTATTACCCGCCACTACTCAGTTTGAAACCTACGGTTCAGTAACCGCTTCAAACCGTTCAATACAATGGCGTGATCAAGTGATTGAGCCATTGTTTGAATCAAAACCTGATCACGAAATCATGTATTTGCTGACTAAGAAATTAGGCTTTGCTGATCAGCTGTTTAAAAACGTTGAAGTGAAAAACAACCAACCGGTTATCGAAGACATTACCCGCGAATATAACCGTGGTATGTGGACAATTGGTTATACCGGCCAAAGCCCTGAACGTTTAAAGTATCATCAGCAAAATTGGCATTTATTTAGCCATGAAAACCTAGAAACTGACGCGGCAGAAATCAAAGGTGAAACCTATGGTTTACCTTGGCCTTGTTGGGGCACCCCAGAAATGAAACACCCAGGGACGCATATTCTTTATGATACATCGAAACCGGTGGCTCAAGGTGGCGGTAACTTCCGTACTCGTTTTGGTGTTGAATTTGAAGGGAAGAGTTTACTGGCTGACGGCAGTTACTCTAAAGATTGTGAAATCGAAGATGGTTTCCCTGAATTTACCGATAAGCTATTGAAGCAACTTGGTTGGTGGGATGACCTTACCGCCGATGAGAAAACATTAGCCGAGGGTAAAAACTGGAAGACCGATTTATCTGGTGGTATTCAACGTGTGGCAGTGAAACATGGTTGTATTCCATTTGGTAACGGTAAAGCCCGTACCATTGTGTGGCAGTTCCCCGATCGCGTGCCTTTACACCGTGAACCACTATACACGCCACGTCGTGATTTAATCGCCGATTACCCGACTTGGAATGATAGCGATGCAATTTATCGTCTACCAACATTATACAAAACCATTCAAGATCAAGATCACTCAAAAGAGTATCCAATCATCTTAACGTCTGGTCGCTTGGTGGAATATGAAGGCGGTGGTGAAGAATCTCGCTCGAACCCTTGGTTGGCGGAACTTCAACAAGAAATGTTTGTTGAAATTAACCCACAAGAGGCAAATAACAACGGCATTAAAGATGGTGATGATGTTTGGGTTGAAGGGGCAGAACAAGGTCGCATCTTAGTGAAAGCGATGGTAACCAACCGGGTTCAACCTGGCTTAGCCTTTATTCCTTTCCACTTTGGTGGCAAGTTCCAAGGTAAAGATCTACATGATAAATACCCAGAAGGAACCGCGCCATTTGTACTTGGAGAATCAGCCAACACAGCCACCACCTATGGCTATGATCCTGTGACTCAAATGCAAGAAACCAAAGTGACGCTGTGTAAGATCAGCAAAGCATCTAATACGGCGAAAGCGTAAGGAGTATGACCATGTCTAGCACAGATAAAAAATCGAAAATGAAATTTTTATGTGACTCCAAACGTTGTATCGAATGTAACGGTTGTGTCACTGCGTGTAAAAATGAAAATGATGACGCCCTTGAATGGGGAATTCAACGTCGTCGTGTAGTCACCATTAATGATGGTGAAGTGGGTGAAGCATCAATCTCAGTAGCTTGTATGCACTGTGATGACGCGCCTTGTATGGCGGTGTGTCCAGCCGATTGCTTCCATCGTACAGAAGACAATATTGTATTGCACAATAAAGACTTATGTATTGGTTGTGGTTACTGCTTATTTGCTTGTCCATTTGGCGCGCCACAGTTTATTCAACATGGCGCGTTCGCTGAACGTGGCAAAATGGATAAATGTACTTTCTGCGCTGGTGGCCCTGAAACCGAAGCAGGCTCTGAAGAAGAGCGTAAAAAGTATGGTGCTAACCGTATCGCTGAAGGCAAACTGCCGATGTGTGCATCATTATGTTCCACTAAAGCATTAATGGCCGGTCCTGCCGAACAAATTGCAGGGATCATGGCTAAACGTGCGCATGATCGTGGTGATGTTGATGACCGTAGTAATGTGACCGGTGTGACTTACGATGCATCTTTGGCGCATGATGCGACTCAATCGTCGAATCCATTGTCAAATCAATAAGGAGAGAGACCATGTTAATGAAATCATTCAAAACGCTTGTTATCTCTACCTTTACAGTGGTGATGTTGTGCTTAAGCTTTTCAAGCATGGCTAACGATGATAGCAATAAAGCAACAAGGGTTATGCCTTCGACAACAGCTGAAACTGAGATGAGTCGTTTAGCCGGAGATGAGTTTTATCAAAAGGTCCAAGACGGCAAAAAAGGCTACACCACATCTCTATCAATGGAGCATGATGTTTTAGTCAGCCACCCAAGTGAGACGTGGTACATCCTAAAAGAAAAATGGATGTCACCTTTGGGCGCGATTGCGGTTTTAGGCAGCTTAGCTATGGTAACACTGGCCTACTTTATTGTTGGCCCGCTAAAGCTTAGCGCACCTCGAACGGGTCGTAAGATTAAGCGTTGGTCGCGAATTGATCGTGCACTGCATTGGTCTATGGCATTTACGTTCTTAAGTCTTGCTATCAGCGGGATGACATTAGTTTGGGGGAAACACTTCCTTAAACCGGTGATCTCAACCGATGCTTGGGGCGATATTGTTTATGCAGCCAAACAGTTCCATAACTATGTTGGTCCAATATTCTTTATCTTGCTTGGCGCAGTACTTATTAAGTGGTGGCGAAAAAGTACTTTCAAGAAAATCGATTTACAGTGGTGTTTAAAACTGGGCGGTATGGTGGGACCTCATAAAGGTACGCATCCTTCGGCAGAGTTTTCAAATGCTGGTGAAAAAATCATTTTCTGGATGTTGATCACTTGTGGCTTTATTGCCGCGATCAGTGGCTTTGTGTTGGATTTTCCTATCTTCGGCCAAGGTCGACGAGATATGGATGTTTCTAACTTAGCGCACATGATCTCTGCACTTATCTTGATATGTGGCTTCATTTTCCACATCTATATCGGTTTATTCGGTATGGAAGGGGCTCTTGAAGGCATGGTGAAAGGTGAAGTGGATGAAACTTGGGCTAAAGAGCACCATGATATTTGGTATGCGGAAATGAAAGCGCAAGGGGAGGTTGAAGAGCCGGAGCAATCCGATCCAAAATCACAAGAAACAGCCGATAACGCTAAATCTTAATCCTTAAAAATTCAAATAATCAAAGCCCTAACTGCTGTTCAAGAGTTAGGGCTTTTTATTTTAAGCTTTAGTCAATTTACAGCGCCGAAAGTAGCTCTGGAGTAATTGCATTTAAAGAGGTTAGATTATGATCGGCGATCACAAAGCGAGGTTGTTCACGCGTACGGGCCTCTGGGATCACGATGGTTTTCATCTGCGCTGCTTTGGCAGCCAATAAACCGGTAAATGAATCTTCAAGTGCCACACAATCTAATGGTGATACGTCTAATGCCGCCGCTGCATTTAAATACACCTCAGGGTGCGGTTTACCATAAGCGAGGTCTTCTGCCGATAACACTGCTTCAAATACATCGTTTAGCTCAAGTGCTTCTAAAGCGGCTTCAATTAATACCATTGGCGAAGAGGAGGCTAAGGCAATTTTTAAGCCTTGTTGCTGACAGGTTTCTAACGCATGAAACAATCCTGGCATCATAGGTTTATGCTGTTTAACCAGTTCAATCACCCGCGCCAAAATCATATCGCAAACCTCTGAGCAACTTTTATTTTCCCAAGGTTGCTTTCGATAGTACATTTCAACGATCTGATCGATACGAATACCGGTGCTATTAATGGTATCTTGCAAGGTGAGTGAAACGCCGACTTGCGGAAATACTTCTAATTGAGCTTGTTGCCAAAAAGGTTCTGAATCAATCATCAGACCATCCATATCAAACACAGCGGCTTTAATCATTTTAGTTACTCTTATTTTAGAATTTATTTGAGTCTACCACTGCGATTATGGCGTTCCTATGACTCTGCGCAACAACCATACTGAGTGATGATATTTCAAACAATAAAAATGTAATTCACTTGATTAACAATATCGGGTTTGTCTGATCACATTCACAACCTGACGGTAAAATTAACGGGTTGGTGTTGAATTGGCTAACCTTAATTTTTAACTACTCATAAAGAGAGTCTTGTTTATGCGCCGTTATTCAACCTTCACAGTGATCGGTTCGGCCTGTTTAACGTTATCTTTTTCGGCCGACGCCAATCTTGAGTCTGCCAGTTCCCTAAGTAATAATTCTGCATGGGGACACATCTCATTGCCTTTAGCGAACGACTTTCAGCAAGATGCCGACATTAGCCAATATTGGTATAGCGAAAAATTGGATGGTATACGCGCATTTTGGGATGGTCGCCAATTGTTTACTCGTAATGGCATGCCGATCATGGCACCCACATGGTTTACCAAAGGCTTTCCTGATATTGCGTTAGATGGCGAGTTATGGGCAGGAAGAGGGCAGTTTTCGCAAGTACAACGCACGGTACTAGATAAAAGCCCCAATCAACCAGACTGGCGTTTTATTCGCTTTATGGCATTTGATGTTGCAGACCCAAAAATGTCATTTGAATATCGATATCACCAATTGAAAAAACTCATCTCGCAATCTAACTCTGAATACCTAGAATTAGTGCAGCAAAAGCCGATTAATTCACAAGATTTTCTATATCAAAACCTTGATAGCGTTGAAGCACTCAAAGGCGAAGGTATTATGCTAAGAAAACTAGATAGCTTTTATACCGCTGGCAGAAGTGATGATTTATTAAAATTAAAATCGTTTCAAGATGATGAAGCGATTGTGATTGGTTATAAAAAAGGCAAAGGGCGTAATCTTGGTAGCGTGGGATCGTTATATGTCGAATGGAAGCAGGGCAAACGCTTTTATCTTGGCAGCGGTTTATCGGATCAACAACGCCGTGATCCCCCCGCATTAGGTGAAAAAGTGACGTTTCGATTTAATGGTTACACCAGTTCGGGCTTACCTCGTTTTGCGCGATTTATACAAGTGAGAAACGATGCGATTTAAGTTGTGTCATTCGAAGGATAAGTTTGGCTGGGTATAAAAAATAAGGCTGGAAAGTAACCAGCCTTACCGATTAAATACTCATCTAAAGCGGCGTTTAACGTCCTGCAAAGTTGAGTTGAGTTTCATCCGATTGCTTGTGTAACCAATGCAAACGATGAGAAAGTAATACCGCAGCCGTAGAAAGGCCAACAATAATACCAACCCAAAACCCCGTCACCCCAAGTGGCTCAGGACTTAACCAATCGGTCATACCAAGAATATAACCTAAAGGCATGCCCATTCCCCAATATGAAAATAAGGTGCGGCTAAAGATAGCGCTCATATCTTTGTAACCGCGTAGAGCACCCGCCGCTATAACCTGAATCGCATCAGTACATTGGTAGATAGCTGCCATTAACAATAAATGCATCGCAATAATGGTCACTTCTTTATTATCGGTATACAGGGTAATAATCGCATCGCGGAAGATAATAGTAAGTGTGGCGGTAACAACGGCGGTAAATAAGCCAAATAATAAGCCTACGTGTGAAGAAATTCTTGCGCCTTCAACACTGTGCTCACCCAATTGATGTCCCACTCGAATACTGACCGCCGCGCCAATACTCATAGGTAACATAAAAATTAACGATGAGAAGTTAATTGCTACTTGGTGCGCGGCAACAGTATTAGGCCCTAATGGCGCCACCATTAATGCCACGACCGCAAACAGGGTAACTTCAAAAAACAATGCCGCCGCAATTGGAAAACCCAATCGGAATAAACGCTGTAATGAATGCAGGTTCGGTTTATGAAACTCAGTAAAAAGATGAATATTTTTAAACCGTTTGGCTTTTATGATGTAACCCAGCATTGCGACAAACATAAACCAATACACGATAGCAGTTGCCACGCCACAACCGACCGCACCAAGTTCGGGGGCACCGAATTTCCCGTAAACAAAGATCCAGTTTAGTGGCACGTTCAATAATAATCCCAAAAAACCTAAGAACATGGCCGGTTTTGTCAAAGATAAACCATCGGATAAACTGCGCAGTGTTTGGAAAAGTAAAAACGCCGGCACCGCAAAGATCATGGCAAACATGTAACCATTGGTTTTGGCCGCCATCACAGGCTCAATATCCATCACATGCAATATATGACGGGTTTGAGACAGTACCAGAATAATCGGGATCGCAACCAAAAACGAAAGGTAAGCCCCTTGCTGAATTTCGTGGGCGATACGAGTCTGCCGCCCAGAGCCATTAAGCTGTGCCACCACTGGCACTAACGCCAACAATAATCCAATACCAAACAAAATAGAAGGCAGCCAAATGCTAGACGCGACAGCAACTGCGGCCATATCAGTCGCACTGACGCCGCCCGCCATCACGGTATCAACAAATCCCATTCCTGTTTGAGCAACAGAAGCAAAGAGTACTGGGGTAGCAAGTTTCACCAGTATTGACGCTTCCTTACGGTAACGATGCACAATAACCCTTACTTAGTAAAATATTTGATGCCGATTATATAGTTAAGATATTAATTAGCGATATAAATATCAATAATTTCGCCATAAAAAAAGCTCCTAAGGTAGGAGCAGTTATAGAGGATAGAACGTTTATGCGAACAGTAAGCTTTTTGCTATTTTAACGGATTAAGGTCGTGAGCACTTCGCCTGATGGCATGCGTACAGTCTAAAGACTTAAAAGAAAGAATGGTCTTCATCACCAATAGTTAAATGGACGTTAGCAGTATTAGCATCAACTTTTAGTTCTAAATGGACGGCATGATTACAAGTAGGACAATCATCGTAAAAATTCTGATCACCATTTGCTGCATCAATCGTTAACCTAATCAAATTCCCACAATGAGGACAGGATACTTTTTTCTCTGTGTATTTTATCATTGCTTTCCTCACTATACTTCTCGTGTAAATCGCGATGAGATGAACAGGGCTAATAATGACCAATCAAACCAAAATTCGTTCTAATTGGTGTTAGTCATTCGTATTAACAGTTCATTCTTGAGTAGCTTTAATCATAACCTTGTAAGTTAGTTTATGGTTTAAAAAAAGCAAAAAGGTTGAATTAGGGCAAGCAAAATCAAGTGGCTTCAAAAAAATCGTGATCAAACAAGCAAATAACAATCACCTATAGCTTGTGTGAATATATATCATTGTTACTACCTATCATGCATTATGTAACATTCAATACTATCAATAGTAAAAAATAGACATCATTCACAATTAACTTTAAAGATATTTTTCGTTGACAATTAACTCAATGTTTTTCAACCAGGAAGCTGGATATTGTATTATCACATTCTATTAGGTACTCACCGCCATATTGATTACACAAACACAGTAAGTAATACAGTTGATAAACTGTCTTGCGTTGTTGATATCCGTTATCTAATGGAGAGAGAGCTTGATAGCCTTGCATGAAAGCAGCATTGGCTGGCCCATCATATTCCGCTATAGCTAGATCGTATTCACGATCGCCCCAGAAGCTAGAAGGGTCATAGCATAAAGGGCCCGCAAAGGATAAAGCCACATTGTGCCGGCTTAATGCGCCATGCAATAAAGATGGGTTAGGTTGATGTCCTGCAAGTGAGAGTTTGACTTTCTGTACTATGGTCTCTATGTCGCCAAACTCAATGCCTTTTTCTTTTAATAATTGTAATTGCCAGCCAATACGGTGTTCGGCAAAAAATAGGCACCATTTTTTATGCCATGCGTTTGGTTGTAGATTTAACCCTACATAAGTATCGGCATCATAACCATAATCGCGTTGTTCGCCCCAGCAGTGCAAACGCGCAAGTTGCTGGCCTAATTGGTAAAAGTCCGCATCAAGTTGTAGTGGCTTAGTCACATAATGGTTGAGGACCAAAAATGAATGGGTTTTGGTGGTGCCGCATAAAATAGGTTCAGGGACACATAAAGTGGCGGTGGCGTTTAAGGCTGATAAGTTTTCAAATTCTGCTTCAAACTTTGCCAGACAATTCCGTTCGTTAACCTTAATAAAATAACGTTGTTCGCCATCACCGATTAAGTAGCAACGGTTGGTCTCACCATCATTAAGACGCTCTTTTTCCCTTAAGATAAATTCAAAAGAAAGCACATCCGAAAGTTGTTGTGTTATGGCTTGCCACATAAGACCTCCTGACCGAAAACAGTTTGGTATTACCTTAGCTTAGCTTATGTTTACATTTAGAGAAGTGTTCCGCAAAAATAACAATTTTTATTCAAAAAACTCAAAAGCTCTTTGCCCTGCATAGCGCTTGTGTTTAGTGTCGTAAGTTGGTTATGAGTTCCGTGTTTTACATCGTGGTGAGTCGGCGAAATTGCCAAAATACACTCGCCCAATAGGGGTTATCAGTTCGAGAAATCATGACGCCTTTAGAAGAAGAAGCATGTAAGAATTTTTTATCGCCTAAGTAAAAACCTACATGACGTTGATTCCAGCCTGTTTTAAAGAAGATAAGATCGCCAAATGCAGCTTGTTCTTCTGGAATAGTGACACCTTGCTCACTTTGTAATTCAGTCGTTCTGGGTAAATTTAGCTGATATAAAGACATCACAGTGACCTGCACAAAAGCAGAGCAATCAATGCCTGAACGAGTTTGGCCACCGAAGCGATAAGGGGTACCAACCCATTTATTATAAAGCGCAGTCAGATCCTTTGATTGAAGGTTAGTATGCGGTAAGGGGGGCGGCGGTGTCGATGCGCAGCCGGCAAGAATTAAAAACAACAAACTGATGATCAAGCGGAAAAATATTGACATATTGCATCCATAACAAAAGAGTAAACTTACTTTAAACGGTAAGTTGAGCGATTGGAAATAATCTTACTTATAATGAAGAATTAATGAGCATTCAGTTGCTTATGCCTTTTAAATTGGTTTCCAATCACGGTTTGCGTCGCAACTTTATGCATAATATCGGTATTATAAATTTAAAAATTAGACTTAATATTTTGGGAGAAAAGGGATGTATTACGGTTTTGATGTAGGTGGAACCAAAATAGAATTTGGTGCGTTTAATGATGATTTAGAGCGAGTAGCGACCGAACGTATGCCAACACCAGGTGATGATTACCAAGCATTACTGTTAACACTTTCAAGTTTGATAAAAAAATATGATCAGCAGTTTAACACAAAAGGCAGTATTGGTATTGGTATTCCTGGAATGGAAAGTGTCGATGACGGCGCAGTATTAACCTCTAATGTTCCAGCGGCTAAAGGGCAATTTCTGCGTGCGGATCTGGAAGCTTTGGTGGATCGTCCAGTTAAAGTCGCCAATGATGCCAACTGTTTTGCTTTGTCTGAAGCATGGGATGAAGAACATCAAGGTCAAGAAGGGGTATTAGGCCTTATTTTGGGTACGGGTTTTGGTGGTGGTATTGTTATCAATGGCCATGTAGTTTCAGGTCGCAGCCATGTTGCTGGTGAACTTGGTCATACCCGCATGCCATTAGATGCATGGTTATATTTACAAAATAGCTCAAGCGATAAAGAGGCGCCATTATTTGGCTGTGGTTGTGATAAACAAGGTTGTATTGATAATTACTTATCAGGCCGTGGTTTTGAGCAGCTTTATGAACATTATTACGGTGAACGTATTGCCGCCATTGAGCTGATAAAACAACAGGCGGCAGGTGAGCCAAAAGCGGTTGAGCATGTTGAACGTTTTATGGAGTTACTGGCCATTTGTTTCGGCAATATATTTACCGCTTTCGATCCTAACGTGGTGGTGCTGGGTGGTGGTTTATCAAATTATGATCTTATTTACTCGGAAATGCCGAAACGTATTCCAAAGCACTTATTGTCGATTGGTAAAATGCCTAAGATCCTTAAGGCCAAACATGGCGATTCAGGTGGCGTACGTGGCGCGGCATTCCTTAATATTGAATGTTAATCAATGCCACTTATAGCAATTGTAGTCACGACTTGGTGAGCTAATTACTTTGATTGGCATTAAAGTGTAATAGGCCATAAATCATTGCAATAGTTACTATGACAAATGAAAACGCACATCGGGTTGATGTGCGTTTTTCTATCTGCAGGGAATGGTCATTAATCGCGGGTTATACCAATTCCATTTAATCTTTGATCAATTTGAATACGCTGAACTGTCCCTGGTCGCTTGAGAAAAGGCGATCCATGGCCCTTGCCACTTTTCTCTATACCCAATTTTTAACGATCAATAAATTTATGGAATTGGTCTTATTCTGCTTTCTTTTTCTTGCCAATGCCGACATTTTCTTTTGGCAGTAACGCAATTTTACCAAAGCCAAGCTTGGCAAAATGCGCATCACGAAAGTTACGCACTGTTTTGGTATCTGAAACGGCTTCTAGCGACAATTCCATTTTTAAATACTCTTTAATGTCGATGCCTTCATGCGCAGCAACGGCCTCTTGAATGCTGTGAAATTCACGATAGCTAAACGCTAATGTTTTAGCTTCGTTTTTATAAGTGTAAGTAATAGTGCGAGACATAAGACCTCAGTCAAAATAGGGCTGAATTTTCAGGGAGTATAATACGAGAGAAACCCAATACCAAGCTTATTACTAGAAAGTGCTTAGGTATTGGGTTTCTTTTAATTCTCGTCACTGAGTGTTAATTACTCGAGGATGAGCGCACCGCAATTTGTGGCGGTTGAATATTATGTTTTTTGAATTCTTTCATTACTCGTAAAGTAATATCGGTTTCAAACAGCTTTTCATAAACCGTATCGACCACATAAGCCTTGCAAGTGAGTTTGATCGCTAGGTAATTATCGGCCATTTCTTGATTCACCAATACTACCACCGGCTGAGGTAGGTGGATGTAACGACTCGAAGATGCCGCTTCTTGAATAAGGTTACGGGCCAAAAGCAAATCTTGATCCATACCAATATAAAATGGAATAACACACTGCATATCGAGTGCACCATAGTTGCCACTCATGGTGACTTCACTTAAAAACTTATTATTAGGAATAGTAATAATATCATCAGTTAAGGTACGCATACGCACAGAACGCAAACCTATGGTAATAATATCGCCATAATTCCCTTCAAACGTGACGCGGTCACCAACCTGAAAAGGGCGGTCAATCATAACCGTTAAACCGGCAATAAACGAAGCCGCCAAATCCTTTAATGCAAAACCAATCGATACCGCTAGCGTGCCACCAATCAATGTCAATATTTGTTCATTGATGCGAAAACTCATCATAAATACCGCAATACCTGCGGTCATATAGACAAAAAATTGGAAGAAAGAGAGCAGTTTTTGCATGATCATCCGATACTGCACAAACTGACTACTAAACGTATCTACCAGTTTATTGGTAAAGCGTAGCAGCACCCATGCTGCAAGAATGACCAGGAATGAAAAAAGAACACCGCCCCAACGTACTAGGTTAGTAAATTGAGCAATATTCTCCAGATGGTCATCTGTAGTTTCTGCCGCGAAAGCAGCACCATTGACCATAAATAATAAAACAAAGATAAAGAGTTTTTTCATGTTACTTCACCAATAAATGCTGACGATGCAGGGCGTTAGTTATGTATCGATACCAATGATCGGATATTTTTGCTTTTTCATCAGACCATTCAATATAGCCACGGCTTTCAAAAAAGCGCAACGTGCCAATAACTTCGGGGATGGTTAGTTGGGTACATTCAGATAACTCTTCAGGTGTCGATATTTCCAACTGCACAATTGAGCGTAGAATTGCCAACATAGGTTTTGGCATTCTCTCTAGTTCTTCCGCTTCTGGCGCTTGGAACAGACGAACAACAACCTCATTGGTTTTTTGATCTTGACGTAATGATAACCTAAAGAAACGAAGGGCAACGGTAGGGTTACCATCAGAATAATGCCAAAGTATTCGGTAAAATCCTCGTCTGGCGCGTTCTTCTTCGGTTAAATCATCTTGATCCCACTGTTTCGGTAGGTTTAAATCACCAAAAGATACAGGGTTTTCAATGTTATGATTTAAACGAGTGTCCAATAATTGTGATATTTGAGTTTCTGTCCAACGAGGCATGAACACCACTAAATCAAATAACAATCGTTCACCACGCGCTCTATCCACAAAACGCCAACTGGATTTTTCGATCGCCATCATTATGCGATGATTCTTTTTAGAACGACGCATTAAATTGGTAAACTTCATTAAACCGGTTAATCCACCCACCATAGGTTTAACCAAGCGCTGGGCATTATCCACCGCAATTAAGTAACAGGTTTCACTTTTGCGTAAATATCCCAAGATCTGAATATCCGTTGATTCTCGGCTTAACCCTAGTTGTTCAGCTAATTCAGCCATCAATTCACTGTAACCGGCATTAGGGCAGTTTAAGTAAATTGGTTGAGCATTATTGACTCTATATAAAACCTGCTTGAGTAAGGTTGTGGTTCCAATGCCTCGTTCGCCCGAGATAACACACATAGCAGGGCTATCCGACAAAATATATTTAGACAGTTGCTTGATCTCATCAGCGGCATAACTAATCAGTTCACTATCTTCTTTACCCGGCAAAATATAATTATATATATCATCACCTTTTAATTTTACTAAATTGGTATTTTGCCCGCCATTATCATTTTGTTTAGCCACTTCGATTCTAAATAAGTAGGCCAGAGCTTGACTAAAAAAGGCATATTGTGAAAGGGCTGCGATGGCAAATTGTTTTAAATTACGGGATATAATCCAAAAGGTCATGATCGCCGCACAAACAGTAGAAAGCCCAAATTTATCCTTGTTGCTGATCGCCCAGCGAGCCCATACAGGGTGATCCAATTTTTGATGATTTTGACTAAATACATAAGGTTTCCACTTACGCAAAACCAATATGGTGATTAAAATAAACCATAAGAATAATAGGCTTGATACCCAATTATAAATAGTCCCTTCACCAATGGTGGTTTGGGCAATTTGTAAAATCACTCCTGCACCAATGGCACTCCAAACATAATAACGAATGGTCGATAAGCGGATAGTGGTAATTTCTTTAGTCGTATTGCGGCTGTTTCGATAAGCAAACTCTAAAATGAATTTAACCGCAATTGAGCCGCCTAAAATCCACCAAGTGAAAATATCGAGGAATTTGACATGTTGCAAACTTGGTAATGTGGCAAGAATATCCAAAGATATAGTTATAGCAATCAACCAAGCAATAGGGCGGTTTGCTTTACTGATATACCAAATAAAGCGTACCAGTAATGTGGGTTTTGAGGCTGTTTCTAAATTGGTTTGACGGAACTGTTTAATAATGTTGTTACTATTACGTAGCCACCAAGTCAGCGCTAAATAGACAAGAAATAATTTGACCAACATGGCAATGACAGGAACAGGGGAAATAGTCAGATCTTTTAAAAATGCTTTAAAACTTTGATATTGAAAAAAGATAAGGTATTGAGTATTCAGCTGAGTTAGATGTAGTTCAGCTTTAAACTGAGTCACACCATAAGGACCAAACCCAGTAAGCTTTTGTTGAACATTTCTATTGGCGAGTTTAAGTAACCGTTGCTTAGATTGGCTAAAACTGTGTAATGATAAATAATACTCTTGAACTTCAATCCAAGTCGATTTATCGCCATGACGTCGGTATTGAGTTAACGTTTGCTCAAACTCACCGGTTCCATGATCGATTTGGTACAGTGTGGCCGATAATAATTCATCGACTTTTTGATGATCACTGGCCGACATAAATAACCGCTCTGGAAGCGCTTCAACATCTTCTGCAATGTGTTTCGCTGCTGATGAAACCTCCGGTTGCTTATCTGAAGTAGGAGTTGGATTCCATTCAGCGTGTACCGCAAATGAGGATACCATCAAGATTAGACAAAGAAAACGGTAACATTTACCCATAAAATTCACTTTTAAATGGTTGATAGAACAAGTATTTAATCTAGATAATATACTATATTCAAATAACTTTGGTATATAGATGATAATCATAGTCGTAATTTATCGCGGAATAGCTACTTTTAGCTCAAACAGCCACTCAGCTCACGTTGAGAAGATCATAAATATGAGAAATAGGACTCAGAGATCCAAACAGTGTTGTTATCCTCATAATAAAAGAGGTAAATTAGATCCAGTTTAAGGTCGAACGGCACATTTTAAAGGACAGAGCATGAACTTCCCATATCAAAATATTGTCATTTTAACCGGTGCGGGCATCTCTGCTGAATCCGGTATTCAAACCTTTCGTTCACAAGATGGCTTATGGGAAAATCATCGGATTGAAGATGTGGCGACCCCTGAAGGCTACGATGCAAATCCAAAACTAGTTCAAGAGTTTTATAATCAACGCCGTCGAGGGTTAAATGATCCCGCTATAAAACCTAACTTAGCGCATTTAGCCTTAGCAGAGCTAGAAAAGCTGTCGAGTGGGAAAGTTACGGTTATTACCCAAAATATTGATGATCTACATGAAAAAGCCGGCAGCCAACATATTATTCATATGCATGGTGAATTACTTAAAATTCGTTGCCCTGAATCCAATCAAGTACTTGAACATAATGAGGATTTACATACAGAAGATCTGTGTCATTGTTGCCAAATCCCCAATCCGTTAAGGCCACATATCGTTTGGTTTGGCGAAATGCCGCTGCGTATGGCTGAAATATATTCTGCCATTGAAGAGGCTGATTTATTTATTTCTATCGGTACATCGGGTGTTGTCTATCCTGCGGCAGGGTTTGTGCACGACGCTCGCATGCATGGCGCTCACACCATAGAATTGAATTTAGATCCAAGTGCAGTTGAAAGTGAATTTGCTGAAAAGCGTTATGGTAAAGCAAGCATTGAAGTGCCAAAGTTAGTCAGTGAGCTGTTAGCAGACGAAGAATAAATAACGATCAAAATAAGCCGCTTAATATGACGAAATTCTGCTGTATAGCCAAAGAATAAGATGAGTATCAACAAAAAGCCCGCATTTATTTACGGGCTTTTGGTATTAATAACTCAAACGATATTTATTATTTGAAGCCAAATTACATATCGACTTTTAATTTTTGGAAGTACTGTTCATACAATACATTCGCGTCACCAACATCGTTTTGCCATTCGCCACTATCAAAGACTTTTTGAGGTGGGAACACATCGGGATCTTCCACAAAATCTTTTGGTAATAATGGGTAAGCGGCTTTCACTGGCGTTGGGTAACCAATTTCTAATGCAATTTTAGCCGCATTATCTGGACGCAATAAGAAATCAATCATCTTATGCGCAGCATCGACATTTTTAGCACCTGTTGGAATGGCTAAACTGTCCATCCAGAAGATAGTACCTTTTTCTGGCCATACGACATGAATAGGTGCGCCATCTTTACGCGCCGCATAAGCAGAGCCATTCCAAATCATACCGAGTGATGTTTCACCCGCCATATAAGGATTAGCAGGGTTATCCGAGTTAAATACTAATACGTTTGGCATCAGTTTTTTCAACTCTTCGTAAGCTTGCTTGATTTCGTCAGGATTGGTGGTGTTACCCGAATAGCCCAGTTTTGTCAGTGCAACTTGGAATACTTCACGTGGGTCATCGGTCATCATTAATTGACCCACCCATTTCGGATCCCATAAATCGCCCCATTTGTGGAAGCTATTTTTATCCAGCATATCAGTGTTAACACCAATACCGGTTGCGCCCCAAATGTACGGGATCGAATAGTCATTACCTGGATCAAAAGGTTTATTTAAATAATTTGGATCTAGGCCATCAAAATGCGTCAGTTTCGTTTTATCGAGTTTTTGTAACATGCCTTCTTTGCGCATTTTAGACACAAAATACGTTGAAGGCACCACAAGATCGTAACCTTTACCTTGGGTTTTCAGTTTCGCATACATGGATTCGTTAGACTCGTAAGTCGAATAGATAACCTTAATGCCAGTCTCTTTGGTAAATTCTTGTAATACTTCGCTTGGAATATACTCAGACCAGTTATAAAAATAGAGTTCTTTATCATTCGCTTGCGCATAGCTCGTCGTTAATGAGGCAGCAAGCGCTGCGCCTACAAGTAACTTAGACCATGGTTTCATTTATGTCTCCCAATAGGTATGTCGATATTAAAACAGAGTGAAGTATACCCAAGTAACTTCAAGCTGCAAGTTTCCGCGAGAATATAACGGGTATTTTTAAAAGTGTTATTGATAAAGAAAACACCAATAGAAAAAATCCGCGAATGGCTTTGATACCAGAAATTCGCGGATCGAAATACAGCTGAAACAAATCGTTATTTGATTTTATCACGGGCTAAAAACTGAGAGATCATCACTAATAATAATGACACACCTAACATGACAGTGGCTAATGCATTTACTTGTGGGGATATGCCGACCTTCACCATAGAATAAATCTTCAGTGGTAAAATTTCATAGCTTGGGCCAGTGACAAAAGAACTGATGATCACATCATCCAATGACAGGGTAAAACTCAATAGCCAGCCGGCGGCAACCGCAGGTTTGGCAAGTGGCAATATAATGCGTTTTAAAATCACCCATTCACTGGCACCGAGATCTTTGGCGGCTTCTAGCATTTTGACATCAAAACCTTTCAAACGGCTGTAAACCGTTACCACCACAAAGGGTAGGCAAAAGGTAATGTGTGAGATTAATAGCGTTAATAACCCTAACTGGAAGCCAACTACTAAAAATAAGGCCAATAATGAAATGGCCATCACAATATCAGGTGACATCATGACAATGAACAATAAACCATTAACCACGCCTTTGCCTTTAAATTGATAGCGAAAGAGGGCGACGGCCGTCAAACTGCCAATAATAGTGGCAGCAGTCGAAGAAATGACTGCAATGGTGATCGAATGACCAGCGGCTTGGATCAAGCTATCGTTATTGATTAAGTCGTAATACCATTTGGTAGTAAAACCATCCCAACGCATGCCGAATCGGCTAGCATTAAAAGAATTCGCAATTAACACCAAAATTGGCAGATATAAAAACAAATACACCAGACTCATAAAGCTGGATTTGGCGACTTTGGTGCCGACATTGTTGCTCATCAATCTAACTCCGCTTTTTTATTGAGTAACTTACCGGCGCGATAATAGGCATAAATCATTAAGGCCATCAATAAAGTCAAGGCAATACTGGTTGCCGCGCCAAATGGCCAATCGCGCGCATTCAGCACTTGGCTTTTGATCACGTTACCAATCAACAAGTTCTTTGCACCGCCCAACAAATCAGACACATAAAACATACCTAAAGCAGGCAATAATACTAATAAGCAACCACCAATAATGCCTGGCATGGTTAAAGGCAAAATGACTTTAATTAAGGTTTGAAGTTTATTGGCACCAAGATCTCTTGCCGCTTCAATATAACTACGATCGAGCTTTTCAATCGCAGAATACAAAGGCAAAATCATAAATGGTAGTAGGATGTAAACCAGACCAACCATGACCGCAACTTCGGTGTACATGATCCGAAAAGGATGTTCAATCAAACCGATCGCCATTAAGCTTTTGTTGAATATACCTTGGGTGCCGAGCACTACTTTTAATCCGTAAGTCCGGATCAGCGAATTAGTCCAAAATGGCACAATCACCAAAAAAAGCATAATAGGGCGCATTTTTTCCGGCATTTTTGCCACAATGTAAGCAAAAGGATAACCGATGACTAAGCACAATCCAGTCGCCACCATCGCCATATACAAAGAATGCCACATCACTTTGGCATAAAGCGGATCAACTAATCGAACGTAGTTGTTAAGATTAAAGGTTAGATCAATTAAATTCGCATCGTCACGAGTTAAGAAACTAGTCACAATAATCATTAAATTTGGAATGAAAACAAACAGCACTAACCATGACACAATTAAGAACACGATGCTGTTTTGAAGATTAATTTTCTTCATCATGATGTTACTCAGCGCCTGCAATAGATTGAAGGGTTTCCGATTCATCAGGAAGCACCACTTCCCAACTTTCTACCCAAGTAATCGAGACTTTTTGACCAATTGAGTGGTCAACATCTGGGTCGTCTTCATTAAAGAATTCACTCACCATCACTCGCATGCCTGATTCTTCTAACTCAACTACAGAATCTAACGTCATGCCTTTATAGGTACGCTCGGTAACATGGCCTACAATGCCGTGATCTTCCGATTCTTTGATTTCTTCAATCCGAATATCTTCAGGGCGGAGCAATACCTTTAATTCTTGTCCTTGCTGCACCGGCTTTTTAAAGTGCACCACCGATTCGCAGCCTTCAATAGAGGCGAGAATAGTGTTGTCGTCAATCCGGCGGATCACAGTGGCATTAAATACGTTAATCTCCCCAATAAAGCTCGCCACAAATAAATTACTTGGTTCTTCGTAAATTTCACGCGGAGAGCCATCTTGTTCGATCACGCCATCGCGCATCACAATAATGCGATCCGACATCGAAAGGGCTTCTTCTTGATCGTGAGTAACAAAAATAAAGGTAATGCCAAGCTGGCGCTGCAACTGTTTTAATTCCAACTGCATTTGTTTACGCAGTTTGTAATCAAGCGCAGACAGGGATTCATCAAGCAACAATACTTTCGGTTTATTCACCACCGCACGGGCAATCGCAATGCGTTGTTGTTGGCCACCCGATAATTGGTGAGGCTTTCTTTGCGCCATGCTATCAAGACGCACCATTTTTAAAGCATCAAGTACCCGAGTTTCAATCTCAGCACTTGCCACTTTTTGCATCCGTAAACCAAAAGCAACATTTTCAAATACAGTCATGTGAGGAAATAAAGCGTAGCTTTGGAACACAGTGTTGACGTGACGTTTCTCTGGTGGGAGTTGGGTAACATCCTCATTGGCAAGCAGCACACTGCCAGAGTCAACGGTTTCAAAACCGGCGATCATGCGCAGCACCGTGGTTTTTCCGCAGCCTGAAGGGCCTAAAATCGTTAGGAATTCGCCATGATTTACATTCAGATCAAGGTTTTCAATAATGGTTTTACCATCGAAAGCCTTACTAATGCCAGTCAGTTTTATTACTGTTTCGCTGCGCGAGTGTTCAACATTCAATTTCTGTATTTCTCCCTAAAGAAAAGCAAAATTAGGTGTAAAAATTTGAGGGCGAATAATAGTCGCCATTGCAGACAATTCCTAGTAATTTTTGAGATAAAGAGCGTGTAGAAAAATGACCAAAATAGAAATACTGCTTAAATATGTGCTGCATTATCCTCTATTGTGGTAGTGAATTCAAAATCTGACTCAGAATTGTGCCAAGAAATCGCTTTTAATACTGATATTTCGATAATTTTACAAAATGAAATGGATTAAAAATGCCGGAAACTCGCATCTTGATGTGGCATGGGTATAATGTGCGCCATAAGCAAATTTGCAGTGGTTTGGATATATATCGATGAATGTTGATTTAGATAAAGAATTTAATGTTGGTGGAAACCTCACAACGGCCCTCAATGGTCAATATGAACTCAAAGCGAATGCCGTGATTAAAGAAGCATGGCAACTCACGATTAAGAATTTCCTTTCCTTCTCACCAACCATTGTGCTGTTACTGGTATTACAAATTGTAATTTTTGCCATTGCTTTAAAATTACAGCTTGGCGATCCTAGTGTCATTTTGCAGCTATTTACCGATCCTAGCAATATGGCTCAACACCAAAACATTTTTGACGCCGCCATTATTGCTAACTTCAGTTATGAAATTATCAGTGCGCCGCTTTATGCAGGTGTTTGTTTAATGGCAATGAGTCACTCAACCGGATTTAAAACTCAACCTCGCCACATGCTAAAAGGGCTGCAATACACCATTCCTCTTATGGTGATGACGGTACTTGCTCTATCTCTACAAGGGATCGGCGGGATGATTATTCCTTTTGTCTCGTTGTATTTATCAATGGCATTTAGTCACGCCCCGTTACTGATTTGCGAAAAACAAATGACACCATTAAAAGCATTATTAATGTCATTTAGAGCGGTAAACAAAAAGATACTGCCGTTGATCTCCATTTACATCTTAGTGTTGATGATGTTTTTTGCTGCCGCCTTATTCTACGGTGTAGGTTTAATTTTTGTGTTGCCATTCTATTTTCATGTCAAAGGGGTTCTTTATCGTGAAATGTTTGGTATCCGCTTAAAAGTCACATCAGGCGGTGGCAATAATCCACCACCGAGTAATGGACATAAACAATCAAAGGTATTTGAAGCATGATGAAAAAATTAATAATGGCAGCCATCATTTTGGTTTTTTGGGCGGTTTACTATTTTCAAAATCACTATACTCCAAGCGACTCCAAACCTAAGGCCAAAGTGGAAAAAGTAACAAAAGTTAAAACTGAGCACGTTGATATTGATAAAAAAAAACGAAAATTTTATAATCGACTTCGTCCTGGTTTTGAGAAAGAAAACCAACGAGTCAGTAAGGAAAGAAAACAAATCTTGGCCATGGAAGCGTCACTTACAACAAATGATGTGAGTTCGTCACAGCAAAAAACTGCTCAAAAACTGGCCGATATGTATAATGTTGAATTACCAGCAGATGGTATTAACCAACAATGGGTGGATGATATGTTGTTGCGTGTCAATATTTTGCCTGAAGCATTAGTGTTAACACAAGCGGCGAATGAGTCTGCATGGGGGACGTCACGTTTTGCCAAGAAAGCTAATAATTTCTTTGGTCAATGGTGCTATAGCGAAGGTTGTGGCGTAGTTCCTTTACATCGAGTTGAAGGTGCAACTCATGAAGTGGCAAAGTTCGACAATGCCCAAGCCTCTATCCATGCCTATTTTATGAATATGAATCGCAATAACGCTTATCGTTCTTTACGTGATATTCGTCAAAAGTTAGCGGATGGTAATAAAGACTTAGCCTCAATGGCAACAGCGCTTAAGTTAACCGATGGCTTATTAAGTTATTCAGAACGAGGCCAAGATTATGTCAACGATTTACAAGGTATGATCACCCATAACCATACTTATTGGAAGCATCAATAATGCATCAATTAAAACGCCTTGCGCTGACTGCGTTAGTGACTTGTATGTTATCTGCACCGGTTAATGCTCAGCAATATCGATTTAATTATTCCAAATTATTTACTCAGATGAAAAACAACGCCGAAGAAGGCCACCCAGATATCAAGGTCGCTTTTTTCTTCCAACAACATGCATCGAGCAATATCTGTAAAATTGATAAAGCGTGGATGGAAAAAGAAGAGCATTACGAAGAGTTTGTGATTCCAGCAAGCCAAGAGCTTATTGTTCCACTGGATAACAATTTGCGTAAAGTGGCACCTCTGGTTTATATCAATACTGAAGAGGGGAAACAATGTGACTTTTCTATGGTCGTGATGACCAAACAGCCTTTATCTGGTGATGTGAATTACGACCAAATTAAACGTTTAATGCCACAGATGGACAAAATGCTGGATGATCTTGGTGGTATGTTCTCAAGTTGGTTCTCACCGGATGTGATTGGTTTAACGCTTGAATTTAGCGACCTAGGCAATGGCATTATTCCGGTGACTAACGGGCGAGATATCTCTATTGTTCAGGGTAAAGCTTTGGTTAAACTTGCTGATTTGAAACCTGATGCCGTGTTACATCTTCCCAAAGCCACGTTTAGAACACTGCCTTTGGTTGAAAAAAACTAAAAGCTTTCATCTGATCAAATACAAAAAAAAGCGGGATTGACAATTAATGTCAGTTCCGCTTTTTTATAACCTGTTTATTGTTTATTGTTTATAAAACAAGTTTATACATTGGTGATGTCTAACTGCAGTTTAGGATCGAAGCTCATTACATCTTCATCTGGCGTGGTATTGATTGGCATTTCTTCTTTATCAAAACCAATATCACCACCGTTGATAACCCCTGAATCGCGATCAATCGATTTAAAATCAAATAGATTGTGGTCTGTTAAATGGCTTGGTACAACATTCTGTGTGGCTTTAAACATGGTTTCAATACGACCTGGGAATTGCTTATCCCAATCATTGAGCATCTGCTTAATATTTTGGCGTTGCATGTTTGGTTGTGAGCCACATAGATTACAAGGAATAATAGGGTAGTCACGTAAGTTCGAGAACTTGATGATGTCTTTTTCTCGGCAATAGGCTAACGGACGGATCACAACATGCTCTCCGTTATCAGAAACCAGTTTCGGCGGCATCGCCTTTAATTTACCGCCATGAAACATATTCAAAAATAGCGTTTCTAAAATATCATCCCGATGATGACCTAATGCAATTTTCGTCGCCCCTAGCTCTTTGGCAGTGCGGTATAAAATCCCGCGACGTAAACGCGAACATAAAGAGCAGGTGGTTTTACCCGGCTCAAGCTTCTCTTGCACGATAGAATAGGTATCTTCGGTCACAATTTTGTATTGCACACCTAATTGTTCAAGGTAGGCCGGCAAGATGTGTTCAGGAAAACCCGGTTGCTTTTGATCCAAATTTACCGCAATAAGTTCGAAATTAATCGGTGCGCTTTTCTTTAGGCCCATCAAAATCTCAAGCATGGTAAAGCTATCTTTACCGCCCGATAAACACACCATAATACGATCGCCATCTTCAATCATATTGTAATCGGCAATCGCCTGGCCGGTATTACGACGCAGACGCTTTTCCAACTTATTTAAGTTATTTTGCTGCGCTTTAATGATCGCGTCAGATTCAACTTGGGCGGATTTATTTTGATTCGAACTCATGGAGGGAGACCTTAACTTACTTAAATACTGTCAATGCAATCATTAGACACAATAATGAAGGCGGTATGATACCCACAAATAGCAAAAGAGCAATACAGACTGATTGCTCTTTTGTTTTTTTAGCTGCCTAACTTAGGGGCTGTTGATCTTTCGTGATTAAATTTTGTTCGAGATAAAAGCCTTTTAATCGAGGCAAGTCGATTGAAGCCTAGTTATTCTAAGTAAATGAGACTTAACGAAAGATCAACAGCCCCTAGTTAACCGTTAATTATTAGGATCAAGCGGGCTAATGTAACCATGAGGTTTTACCGCCAGAATATCGCAATTAATTTTATCAATCACATTCTCAGCAGTATTACCAATAAACACCGCCGATAACCCGGTTCGTCCCGTTGTCCCCAATATCACCAGACCCGCATCAACTTCTTTGGCAATCTTAGGGATCACATCCTCTGGCAAACCTTCTAACACCCGAGTATGTTCCTCATCGATGCCGTAATCTTGTCTTAATTTCTTCATCGCGGTCAAATGAAAACCACGCACTGCATCGGTATAAGAGGTAGGATCAAATTCTGGCAACTCAACCGTAATATTGGCAGGAGTGACAGGGTAAGAATTGGCTAAGTAAACCTCGGCTTTTAATGGTTTAGCAAATTTCTTCGCTTGCTCTGTCATATAATGATTAAGCGACACATGCGCTTCACTTTCTGAGCCGACATGCACAGAGGCAACAATACTGCCATTGGCTGGCCAATCATGATTTTTCACCAACAATACTGGGCATGGCGATTTACGCAATAAGTGCCAATCGGTTGGAGTGAAAAATACCGATTCTAAAGTGTCATGTTTTCGAGTCGCTTTTAATAATAGATCGTGATTACTGGCAAAGGCTTCGGCAATAATCGCTTCAAACGGTCGATGATGCCAAACCACTTTTACTTTGAACTTAACGCCTTTGGTTAAATAGGGCGCTGCCACTTTATTCATCCATTTTTCTCGTTGCTGGATCACGCCACGGCGCATTGC
The DNA here is from genome assembly GCF_014694465.1 of Vibrio sp. S11_S32. Classification (NCBI taxonomy): domain Bacteria; kingdom Pseudomonadati; phylum Pseudomonadota; class Gammaproteobacteria; order Vibrionales; family Vibrionaceae; genus Vibrio; species Vibrio sp. S11_S32. The sequence continues at coordinate 47,207 of NZ_JAAUWS010000004.1, forward strand.
ATCGCGTTCATCCGATGACAACATTGAGGTCATATCATAAGAAAAATCGTAAATAGATAAAAAGAATGTGATTGGCGGCGGAGTAGGAAGACCTTTCACAATTTGAAATGCGCGTGCCAATGCCGATTGCTCAGTATTGTTGATATCCGCCACAACTAAAATATTTTTATATTCATCCATAATAGCTCTCCCATAACAGCAATGTTTAGTTAGCCGAGTTAAAGTATTGATTAACCTTTATATTAACTGTAGCTGAAACTTGGTATTTTATTAAGTGTGGAGATCAATATTTTACAAACAAAAAGACCGAATAGTGTGACTATCCGGTCTTTTAAGTATTTGATTATTAAAAATAGCGGTTTGAATACGGTGACGGGGTAATGGGTTACTCGCTAACCACACCTGCTAATTTTTGCAGTTCATCATGATCATTAATAGTGATGTACTTACCTTTCACGGTGAGGATATCGCTTTTTTGAAAACGACCTAATAAACGACTGATGGTTTCAACCGTTAAACCAAGGTAATTACCAATATCACCACGAGTCATGGTAAGGCGGAACTCACGAGGAGAAAAGCCACGTTGGGAGAAACGCGTTGATAGGCTATACAGGAAAGCAGCTAAACGTTCTTCGGCATTTTTCTTAGAAAGCAGCAGGATCATATCCTGATCGCCTTTAATCTCATGGCTCATTAAGCGCATAATTTGTTGGCGTAATTTTGGCATTTTACCCGATAGATCGTCTAATGTTTCATACGGTATTTCACACACCATCGACGTTTCTAGTGCTTGAGCAAAGCTTGGGTGAGCATTTTTATTAATTGCATCAAAACCAATTAAATCCCCCGTAAGATGGAAGGCGGTAATTTGCTCATCACCTTGCTCGGTAATGGTGTAGCTTTTAATCGTGCCTGAACGAATCGCATATAATGACTTTAACTCATCGCCAGCTTTGAAAATTTCTTGACCTTTTTGAACCGGTTTTTTACGTTCAATGATCTCATCCAATTGGTCTAATTCGGAATCATTTAGAGTAAAAGGAATGCATAACTGACTGATACTACAATCTTGGCAGTGAATAGCACAACCGCCAGATTGGACACGTTTCGTTTTAGGATTATCTGAAATCATAAATTACCAAGCGTTATAATTGATATACATCAATATTTTAGCAGTTTATAAGCTTAAAGGATAGATGAAAGTGCTACGCGGTGACGTTTATAGCCAACAATATGATACTTTTTAATTGCTTATAGGGAAGTTTCAGCAACTATAATAATTTTGAAATAGATTGATGCAGTTGAAATGCGCCATAAGTGAGCAAAATAACCGCACCGACACGACGAACAATCAATAATCGCAACCAAGTTTGCAGCTTTCCTGTACTGATCCCAACCATAAACATGAAAGGCAATGTCCCTAATCCAAAGGCTAACATCACTAATGCCCCTTGTTTGGCGCTGCCTGCCGCTGCCGACCACGTCAACATTGAATAGACCATACCACAAGGCAACCAACCCCAGATAAAACCAAATGGGATGGCGTAGAGCGGGTGTTTAATAGGAAGGAGTTTGTTGCCTACTGGTGAGATATACTTCCAAATAGATTGGCCAGCACTTTCGATATAAGTTAGGCCTTGCCACCATTGCCCAATGTACAAAGCTAAACAAATCATAAAGACAGCAGAAACAATGCGCAACCAGACTAATGGGCTGTTAATACCAGAATACTGGGTTATGGTTGAAAAAGAACCACCAATGATAGCGCCAATCAAAGCATAACTGGCCACACGTCCTAGATTATAAAAAAGCGGGTTTAACCACGTCGACTTAACATTAGTTTGACCTAAGTTCATCAGGCCAGCGATGCCGCCGCACATTCCCATACAATGGCCAGCACCTAAAATACCAATTAAAAATGCGGCGATCCAATCTTGAGTCATTTTATGCTGTTATCCGAATCATTAGTGTTATGCGTTTTTTTCGTGCTAATGGTGTCTTCTGTATCATCATCAAATAAAATATTGTGCCCTTGACGATCAAGATCATCAAATTGGTCACTTTTGACTGCCCATATAAAAATCGCAACCGCTATGCACACAAATACGATGGCTATCGGAATTAATATATACAAGCTTTCCATTATTTTATTAACCTTAATGAGTTAGTCACCACGATGATTGAACTTAACGACATACCGACTACCGCAATATAAGGCGCAACTAAGCCCATCACCGCCAGCGGTAAGATCACCAAATTATAGCCTAACGCCCAAGCTAGATTTTGCCTGATAATCTTTCGGGTAAATAGGGCTAATTGCCTCGCTTCGAGAATTTTATTTAACTTATCACCTAATAACACCATATCTGCCGATGCTTTCGCCACATCCGAGCCTCCGCCCATTGCAACCGACAAATGCGCACCCGCTAAAGTAGGCGCATCATTAATGCCATCGCCAATCATCAATGTGACTTGGTTTTTATTCAGCCTGTTTAAATAGGCTAACTTATCTTCCGGTTTAGCTTGGCAAACGTAATCTTTGATCCCAAGAGAATTGGCAGTTTTTTGAGTGCTCGATTGCGTATCTCCGGTCAAAATAGTGATGTCGATACCAGTATCTTGGATTGCTTTAATAAAATCTGGCGTTTCGGGGCGAATAGGGTCGTTGTACTCAAACCTGGCCATCAATTGCCCATTCGATGACAAGTAAATCGTTGGCGCTTGATGCGTAAGCGCGGTTTGATCTTCATTCAAAAGGGATGGTTCAAAGGGCGAATGATTATGATCTTGCGCAAAACTGAGGTTGCCAATACGCCATTGTTCTCCTTGATATTGCCCAGATAAACCCGAACCAATCACATTGTTGACTTCAGTAAAGGCAATCTCGCTATCTTTATACTCATTAAAGGCATGAGCAATAGGATGATTAGCAAATTGCTCTAAACTTGCCGCAATGGCTAAGCAATCTGCTTCTGTCAGATTTTGCTGCAACGCGAATGGTGTTAAGGTCACTTTATTAATATGGATATCACCCGCAGTAAGTGTGCCTGTTTTATCGACTACGATATGATTGACCTTACACAAGGTTTCAAATACATGCCCTTTACGCAATAAAATCCCAAGGCTACTTAAGCGAGAGGTAGCGCAAGTCACCGCCGTTGGTGTCGCTAAAGAAAGGGCGCAAGGACAGGTTGCCACTAAAACCGATAACATGATCCAAAAAGCAGATTCAGGTTGGTATTGGTGCCAATAAAGCCAAGTAAATAGGGCAATAAGTAAGATCACGGCAACAAAGTACTTCGCCACATGATCGGCCACTTCGGCTATTTTGGGCTTAGAGAATTCCGCTTCATCTTGCAAACGAACAATATTCGAGATCACTGAATCGGCTTTATGACAGGTCACTTCGAGATCAAAGGCCTCATCAACATTGATGGTTCCAGCAAACACGAAATCTCCAAGCTGTTTTAATACCGGAATCGATTCACCGGTTAACATCGATTCATCAACTTGTGTGATTGAACGAGTCACTTTCCCATCGGCTGGAATATGCTCTCCCGGCAGCACCCGCACACAATCGCCAATTTGTAAGCTTCTGACCGGTATTTGTGTGCCATCAATCTTGCGCGCCATCGCAGGAATTAATTTTAATAAGTTAGCACTAGCCGTTGCCGCTTTACGCCGTGCTCGCATTTCGAGAAAGCGCCCAATCAGTAAGAAAAAAGTAAACATAGAGATAGATTCAAAGAAGACTTCACCTTTGCCGGCCACGGTTGCCCATACACTGGCGAAATAGGCAAAGATCAATGCAATCGAAACTGGGACATCCATACCTAAAGTACGCGCTTTTAAACTGCGCCAAGCATTGGTATAAAAAGGCTGGGCAGAATACAGTAAAACGGGAGTGGCAAAGATTAAACTCACATAGCGTAAATATTGCTTAAATTCATTATCCAGATCAGAAAATACTTCAAAATATAAAGCAACTGCCAGCATCATCACTTGCATAGTGGCTAAACCTGCGACGCCTAAGCGATACAAGTATTGCTTCATCATTTGGTGATAGTTTTCTTCTTGTTTATTGGGTTCAAAGGGGGCTGCTTTATAACCTAATTGATGGATGGATTTAAGTAATTCGCTGAGTTTGGTTTGAGTATCATCCCAGCATAAAATGGCGCGACTGGTGGTAATATTGACTCGAATTTGAATAACACCAACCGCTGAACTTAATTGCTTTTCAATTAACCAAGCACAAGCAGCACAAGATACGCCCTCCAGTGACAGCGTCACCTCTGCAGTGTTTGCACTGTGCCGAACAAACTCACTTTGTACTTCTTTATTATCGTAATGAATCAGCTCTTTAAGTTGTTCAGGAACAAGATCGGCTTTTTCGGCAGGCGCGGTGCGGTATTGATAATAAGAGACTAATCCACTGTCTAAGATAGTCTGGGCCACCGATTGGCAGCCTGGACAACACATTTCTCGAGACTGGCCGAGAATTTCAACGTTAAAGCTGGCTTTATCTGGTACTACATCACCGCAGTGATAGCACGCTTGTATCGTCGGTGCTTGTGTCATTCATGTTCCTTAATTCAGTAATACTGTCGGAGACTCTGAAGGAAAGGTCACTTTGCCTTGAATTAACCATTCTTTATCATAGGGCTCAAGTTTAATAAACCAAGGGCCTTGAATTGGATCGGTTAAGTTTAATCGGTAATGTCCCTTAGCATCTGAGGTGATAGTGCGTACAAAATCACGATCAGGCAAGGTTCGGTGAGTAAAACTAACATTTAAAGCAGGGTATAAATCTAAGTTGCCTTTTTTAAAGTTAAATTCAACGCCAGTTGCTGTTGATTTAACAGATGCTTCTAGTTTGAAGGCCTTAGCCACATGGATTTTAGATAGGTCAACATTAATGCCTTTGCCTTCTTTATAATAATTTTCTGACACTAAATCTACGCTATTTTTCGTAAATATACCTAAGGTAACAAAACTGCCAATTACGGCGCACATTGGGAGACATAAAAGAAACCACGGCCAAAATTGTTTATACCAAGGTGTTTGCATAATACACTCTCTGATGAAAGAAACAGCCCCAGAACGGGGCTGCTAAACTACAGGTTTATTTATCGGCTTCAACCGCTTGCGATGTTTGATCTGCTTGTTGCTGATCTGGCTGAGTATTGCTTAAGCTCCAGACATAAGCGGCAACAAGTTGCACTTTATCGGCACCTAAAATATTATCCCAAGCCGGCATCACGCCTTGTCGCCCAAAGGTCACGCTTTCGGTAATATCCGCGCGAGAGTCACCAAATAGCCAATTTTTATCGGTTAAATCTGGCGCGCCAAATGCCGGATTACCTTTACCATCGGTACCATGACATGCGATACAAGATGCAAATTTAATCTTACCAGCAGCCGCTTCACGAGCATTCACTTTACGGCCAGACATGCTTAACACATAACTCACCACGTCGTGCGTGCCTTCTTTACCTAATAACTCGCCCCAAGCAGGCATTTCACCATGACGACCTTGCTTAATAGTGGTGAGGATCGCTTCAGGCTCGCCACCATACAACCAAGCATTATCCGTCAAATTAGGGAAACCTTTTTGACCGCGTGCATCCGAACCATGACACTGTGAACAGTTTTGTAAAAACAAATTCTGTCCCACTTTTAATGCCGCAGGATCAGAAGCAATTTCAGGAATAGGACGATAATCCGTTCCTGCGTCGTTATAAGCTAAGCGTTTAAATGATTCGCCATAAAATTTATCGGCGACATCTAACTCTTTAGCATATTGATCTAATTGCTTGTTATCTTGTGCGTTTTTAACCGCTGCATTCAACTGCGTCACATTTGTCACGAGCTGCGGTGAGCTTGTCCAGCCAAGTAAACCAGGAAAGTTGCCTAAGCCAGGAAACAAAGCTAAGTAAACAGCAGAGAAAGCAAAGGTTGAGAAGAACAGATAAGTCCACCATTTTGGTAGTGGATTGTTAAGTTCACGAATACCATCGTATTCATGCCCCATATCTGCGCCTTCTTCAACGCCCATTTTGTCTTTTAAACACCAGATCAAAATCGCCGCAATACCAAAAATGGTTCCTAAGGTAATGACGGTGATCCAGACACTCCAGAATGTAGACATTACTGGACTCCTCCCTGTTTTTTATTCTCTTGTGAAGACGGCTCATCATCAAAAATCGAGTTAGCCGCTTCATCAAAGCGAGATTGGCGCTTTTTACTACCGTAAGCCCACCAAACAACACCTAAAAAGCTAAAGAAAATAACAAGCGTCCAAATACTATGAATGGTAATAATATCCATATAATTATTGCTCCTTATTTCATTGCATGGCCAAGCGATTGTAGGTAAGCAATAAGAGCATCGAGCTCCGTTTTACCTTCCACATCTTTCTTGGCATTAGCAATATCTTCATCACTGTATGGCACACCAAATGAGTCACGGAAAAGACGTAATTTCTTCTCTGTTAGCTCACCGGTAAGTTCGTTTTCAGCCAACCACGGATAGCCTGGCATAATTGACTCAGGTACCACTTCTCGTGGGTCAATCAAGTGGACTCGATGCCATTCATCAGAATAACGACCACCCACACGTGCCAGATCAGGTCCAGTACGTTTAGAACCCCACAAAAATGGATGCTCCCATACCGACTCGCCTGCAACAGAGTAGTGACCATAACGTTCCGTCTCTGCTCGGAATGGACGGATCATCTGACTATGACAAACGTGACAACCTTCTTTTATGTAGATATCACGACCTTCCATCTGCAATGCAGTATAAGGTTTCAAATCATCAACAGGTTCAGTGGTTTGTTTTTGGAACATTAGCGGGGTAATTTCCACTAATGCACCTAAACTAATGCCAAAAGCCATTAAAATTGCCAGTAAACCGACATTTTTCTCGACTATTGAATGGCGATTCTTATTAGAACTCATACTCTAGTCTCCTTATAAGGCCGGTTGTGGAATAGCTTTTAAACTATTTGCTGGTGAGCTAATGGTTTTATAAGTGTTGTACGCCATAAGCAGCATACCTGACACAATAATGACACCACCAATAAAGCGAACTAAGTAGAACGGATGAGAAGCTTCAACAGTTTCAACAAAGCTGTAGGTTAATGTTCCGTCGGCATTGACCGCACGCCACATCAAACCTTGCATAACACCAGAAATCCACATCGCAACGATATACAAAACCGTACCAATAGTGGCAAGCCAGAAGTGCACGTTGATCAACTTAATTGAATACATACGTTCTTGACCAAACAGTTTTGGAATTAAGTGATAAAGCGAACCCACAGTGACCATCGCAACCCAGCCTAAAGCGCCAGAGTGTACGTGACCGATAGTCCAGTCAGTATAGTGCGAAAGGGCGTTGACGGTTTTAATTGCCATCATTGGGCCTTCAAAAGTAGACATACCATAGAAAGACAAAGACACAATTAAGAAACGCAATATTGGATCATAACGCAATTTATGCCATGCACCTGATAGCGTCATAATACCGTTGATCATACCGCCCCAGGATGGCACAAATAAAATCACCGACATCACCATACCAATAGACTGAGTCCAGTCAGGCAGTGCAGTATAATGAAGATGGTGAGGACCCGCCCATATATAAAGAGAGATCAATCCCCAGAAATGGACAATCGATAAGCGATACGAGTAAACCGGACGTTCAGCTTGCTTAGGCACAAAGTAATACATCATCCCCAAGAAACCGGCGGTTAATAAGAAGCCTACCGCATTATGTCCATACCACCATTGCACCATGGCATCGACAGCGCCGGAGTAGATCGAATAGGATTTCCCCATCGAAACCGGAATTGCCATGCTGTTCACTATGTGTAAAACGGCAACGGTTAAAATAAACCCGCCAAAGAACCAGTTAGCCACATAAATATGCGACGTCGTTCGTTTGACCAAGGTGCCAAAAAAGACAATGGCGTAAGATACCCACACAATTGCAATGGCCACATCAATTGGCCATTCTAATTCTGCGTATTCTTTACTGGTTGTATAACCCAAAGGTAGAGAGATGACTGCGGCTAAAATAATTAACTGCCATCCCCAGAAAGTGAAGGGTACTAACAATCCACCAAAGAGGCGGGTTTTACATGTTCTTTGCACAACATAATAAGAAGATGCGAATAGGGCACTGGTACCAAACGCAAATATAACTGCATTTGTATGCAGTGGACGTAAACGGCTGTACGTCAACCACGGCGTATCAAAGTTAAGCTGTGGCCAAACTAATTGAGCGGCTATTAAAACACCAACGCTCATCCCTACAATTCCCCAAAGTATGGTTACTAAGGCAAACTGACGGACAACCGTGTAGTTATAATTATGCTCAAGCTGATTTTCTTGGCTCATCTTGAATGCTTCCAATCTTATAATTAACTACATAGCATCAACACTAAAATAGTGTTGTAATGTCACCCAAACCTTAGTTATCAGTTAAAACACCAACTGTTAACAATGATTTTAAATAAAAGCAACATTTTCATCACCACTATACCCGAGTTACCAATAGGTTAACCATACTTCTTACTAAAAGTTTGAAGTGAGTTACATAGGAATTTATATCAATGGCAGCAGAAAAATTAACCAAGGCAAGACTTGTACAAATATTCATCATAATGATTGTTTTATTAACAGCTTTCTTTTGGCGTAGCTATCAGCATGAAGTAAAAGAAGAAACTCGCTTTGAATGCCACCTTAATACACCTTGTAGTTTGCAACTCGATAATACAAAACTTGATATCACATTCAGTGAGTTTTCACCGTCTCAGATTATGATTTCATTAAACTCAGCTCAAGAAAGCAAGCAAAGCCTTAAAACAGTATCAATTGAATCCAAGCAACTTAAGCTTAACAAAATGGATTTAAAATTACGCGATTGGATAATCACCACAACATTAGCGAAGAAATCTCAATGGGACGTCATGCTACCAAATGGACAATCTGCGCAAATCAAACTGTCTACCGATGAAAGCAAAGAGAATTAAAGGCTAAATAGGTTAGAGAAAAAGGCATCAAAAAAGCCACGACAAATCTCGTGGCTTTTTGGTGTTCTAAATTGAAGTGGTAAAGTAGTGCTTAGACGACGTAAAGAATTGATGCCTGATTGCTTAGTGAGATTAATTAGAAGGACAAACACAAGTTACAATACAAAGCCAATATAAAGACAATTAGCGCCATAGTTAGTTACATTTCATGTAAAGTTCAATCCTATTTAACATAAGATACATAATGCGCACTTTGCGCTTAAGTCTAGGGGAGACATCAAGCTTGAAGCAACAACGGATCTTACTCTCAATCTTACTAATCAAGAATATGTCTAACTATAGCGTCCGGAGTTTTCTCTGTTATCACATCTTTATTGACACATCCACATCGTTATTGAGTTTTCATAAGCATACTGATACTAGCTTAGCGTTCGTTTTTTAGAGCGCTTTATTTTAGACTTTGATAATACGCCGCCACATTTTCGATATCTTCATCGGTTAACATGCTTGCCATTGGTTTCATTACAGGATCAACTCGAGCACCTGATTTAAATGCTTTTAATTGTTTTGCTAAATAAGCCGCATTTTGTCCCTTTATATTTGGGTATGTTGGGATTGTGGCTATGCCATCTGCGCCATGACATGATGCGCATACTGTCGTTTTTGCTTTACCGGCTGCAATATCAGCAGCAAATACCGGCGTACTAATCAATGCTGCTAAGATAACCAAAGAAAGATTTTTCATAACCGTAACTCCAAAAGAATTGAGAAAAATAAGTGATGATGAGATGGCCTGCCCAATCATCGCTTGCCAAAGTATTTATCAAAAAAGTTTGCGCTATAGATAATGCCGCACGACAAGTGCAAACAACAATGTATACAATCTAGTCTAAAAATGAAGGAAATGAAAAATTTATCGCCAAAAATGTTGTATCCATCAAAAAACAGCATGCAAAATACCCCTGTTGAGGTAGTTTAAAGCGGCTAAGACACAGTTAAAAACGTCATTACCGTGAAAACGTATAGACGTTAAAAGTCTAATAATTTGCTTAAATCTGCTTTGATACTCGATACTTTTTTATTGGCTGTTTCACTACGCGATGCTTCAGATACCAAGTATTCAATCGCATCTGATAAAGTGCACCCCAGCTCTTGAGCTCGTTCCGATAGCTTTTCCCATACCGCATAATCAAGATCGATCGATTTCTTCTTAGTATGCGTATGCTCAGCATTAAAATGGCGTTTTCGTTTGGCTCGGATCGCTTGTTTCATCTTGTTATGCAATTCTGGATTCATATGTTCATTAATCCAATCAATTACTTGTGTCGGTTGATGTTCAAGCTTTTTTAAACCATCAACGGCTGCCGCTGATTCACTGCTATCTTGATAGCGAGTAATTAACTCCCCATCCTTCCATTTTCGCACCAAGTATTGCCATTTCCAGCCACATTCTAAATTTTCTAATTGTTGATATTTCACATTATGATCCTTCTGGTGTATCAAACCTCATCATCTATAGTGACAGCGTAACCATTCTAGTATTTTTTCTCAATGCTTGTGTTCACATAATGGTATGTTTTAAAATGATTATTGCTCTAATCGTCTTAGTTGTCTTTTTTAACATGAAAGAGCCACTTTATTGACGCCGTTAACTTGTCGCTTAATGGCAAGCTTCATAACTTTAACTATATGTTAGGGTTAATTGGTTTGATTTTCTATTTAAATGCAGACAATTACGATACAAACCGCTATTAGGTCAGAACGTTTTTCTATATACTTCCTACCTTTAACCGACTTATTGAACTCAAATACGAATGATAAAAGAGCCTTGGCAATCTGCAATACCTAACTTTTCTGAATATGAAGATACTCTTTGTTTATCTTCTCATGATGCTGTCAGTTTTTTAACCGTCCAACCTAGATTAAAAGCAGCATTTAACCAATTTGAACAGTTAAATGGCTTTACCCGTTTCTTACTGATTAACTCGCCCGATAATCTAGTCTATCGACAATACATCCAAGACTCGCTTATCGAGTTACAAAACGACGGTCATATTAATAAAAGCGCCGCTATCGTTTGTTCAGAAAGTATTGAACCTGAAGTGTTATTTGGTCAATATCAAGTCATCGATGGGAAAAACACTCAGCAATCTGCCGGTTTATTGCAGCAAGCAAACCATGGTTATTTGATTATTTCGTCGAACTTAATCTTAGCGAACCCTAGAATTTGGCCAATACTAAAAGCGGCGGTACTGGGCTACCCGTGCTCACCAATCTCATCCGATCCAAGACAAATACTCAATCAAGAGCCAAGCCAAACCTATGATATTAAGTTAGTGATTGTAGGCGACCGGATGCAACTTGGCGATCTCGACATGTTTGATGCTGATATTCGCACCCAATTGTGCCTTTTTGCTGAAATTGAAGAAGATTTCAAACTAGAACCTGATTCATTCGCGACTTATCTTTCTTATGTCACCGGCCTTGCTATGTCCTCAAATCTGCCTTTACCAGCAGATAGTTTAGCGTGGAAAGAGTTATTAAATGAAGCGGCAAGACAAACCGAAGATCAACAACGTATGCCTTTATGTCCAATTTGGATAAAAGGTATGCTGGCCTCAGCCGCAATTGAATCGAAGCAAGCCCCGATTGAAGCAATACATATTCAACAAGCCATCGAGAACAAGGCGTATCGTCAATCTTATCTGCCACAACGTGCACTCGATGATATTTTAGATGGGCAAGTGATCATCGAAACGCAAGGTCAACGTATTGGGCAAGTTAATGGTTTAACCGTGATTGAAATCCCTGGTCACCCTGTCACGTATGGGGAACCAGCTCGTATAACCTGTGTGATCCATTTTGGCGATGGTGATATTGCCGATGTTGAACGTAAAGCTGAGCTTGGTGGCAATTTACACGCTAAGGGAATGATGATTATGCAAGCCTTCTTAGGCAGTGCATTGGATCTTGAAGAAGCCCTGCCATTTGCCGCTTCGATTGTATTTGAACAATCTTACAGCGAAGTTGATGGCGACAGCGCCTCATTAGCTGAGCTTTGTTCACTGGTTAGTGCCCTTTCTGAATACCCGATTAACCAACAAATTGCCGTTACAGGTGCGGTCGATCAATTTGGCCGTGTTCAAGCCGTTGGTGGCTTAAATGAAAAGATTGAAGGCTTTTTCCATATCTGTCAGCATCAAGGATTCACGGGTCACCAAGGTGTGGTTTTACCCAAAACTAATCTAAAACATCTTTCATTACATAAAGATGTAGTACAGGCGATAAAAAATGAACAATTTCACCTTTGGTCGGTCGAATCGGTAGATGAAGCACTGCCGCTTATATTTGGTAAAGCTTTCCGCGGTGATGAGGATGAAGACACAATACTCAATAAAATATCTGAGCGGATTGAAAACTTCGATAAACCAGATCACTTACCGCGAGGTTTTTTGAATAAGATCAAAAACATTATCGGTATTGACTGATCAGACTTGTTTAGCTTACACGCGTTCGCTAAGATACACAGACTATTTCTGGAGTAATTTAATAATGCAAAACAAACGTAACTCATATACTCGTGAAGATCTATTAGCTTCTAGCCAAGGTGAATTGTTCGGCCCTACTGGTCCACAGCTTCCTGCACCTAATATGTTAATGATGGATCGTATTGCTACCATCACCGATGAAGCCGATTCTGGTGACTTCGGCAAAGGATTGATTATCGCTGAACTCGATATCACTCCAGATTTATGGTTCTTTGACTGTCACTTCCCTGGCGACCCAGTAATGCCAGGTTGCCTTGGTTTAGATGCTATGTGGCAATTAGTTGGATTCTTCCTCGGTTGGGTTGGCGGTGAAGGTAAAGGCCGAGCACTCGGTGTAGGTGAAGTAAAATTTACCGGTCAAATTCTTCCAACCGCTAAGAAAGTCACCTATGAGATCCATATGAAACGTGTGGTTAACCGCCGTTTAGTCATGGGCCTTGCTGATGGTCGTGTCTTGGTTGACGGTAAAGAGATTTATGTCGCCAAAGATTTGAAAGTGGGTTTGTTCCAAGATACTTCTGCTTTCTAAATAGCATTTAATGTGAATAAGTCAGCGTTTAGCGCTGATTTATTTTCAGTAACTCATTTAGTTATAGTGCATTAAGGCTGGTAATAAAAGCACCATCGAATATGACAATGATGCCTTTTGAATTGAATTATTTAATCATACCAGATTGTTTATCATCGCGAGCATCTCGCCAACCACCTAACCAGTTAGATTTGGCATCCATTTGTTGGTATGGACAGTCATCCATCGATCGTCCGTTTACACCTGCTTTGTATCCTTGAGATTGCGCTCTTTCTAAACGATCGCGTTTCTGTCTCTTCATCATAGTATCTTCCTCATACATTAGTTTAATAAACAACTATTGTCAGTCATACCAATCAATACCTTCAATTCATTCCTTGTTAGTCAGATAATTGACACTCGACTTGATCAGTAACAGAACGACTGTATATCCCCAAATATTTGGGGTCTATTAATCATCGTCTAGTTTCTCTATTTTCTCAAGACGAAAAAAAACCGACCAATCAATCTGTGATGGGCCGGTAATTTTGACAAAGTTTAACCAATTAAATTAACGCTTAATGGAACTTTTACGTCTAAAGCCAATAAAACCTAATAGCATAAGAGCCCAAACACCTAAACTGCCAGCTCTTTTAGTGTCGGTTTTTTCACCACCACGAGTTGTAATATCTTTGCTGGTTGCACCAGGAATTGGTACCAACTTAACCGCCACTAAGCTTTCAGCGCCTGACTTACCATTTTGACAATATGAATTATGGGTCAAATTATCATACCCACCATCACATTTATAGGCTGTAGCTGAAATAACTCCATCATCGTTAATACCGGTAGCATTAATAATACGGTATTGGTTATTTACATTATCTCCAGATTGTATTCCATCGTTGGTTAAGTTATCTAACCACCAGGCTTTGTTATCGAATATTTTCATTCGATCATCGTTGCTGTTAGTCAAATTCAATGGGTCGATAAAACCACGGCGGCGACGAGATTTACCATCGACTTCACGATCCTTCTCAGCGTCAATTGAACCAACCACTTCATTGAAGTTATTGATTGCGTTAGCTTCACCACCTGCACCTTTAAAGAAAATATCACCGCTTAAATAGACTGCACTAGGCTCTGTACTTGCCGATCCAGTCGCGGCATCGACATAAAATAGACGGTTATTAGCGGCACCATTTTCAGGGGAATTACCAAAACGCTTAGTTTCACCAATAGCAATAAGGTTACGGTTTATCGCTTTAACTAAGCTATTACTGTAAATATAATCGTCACCATCATCAATTTTAGTATTCTTGATAAAAACAGGTATCCAAGCATTATCACTGACACCCGTATTATCAAAATCAGAGTTAGGATAAAATATCGCTGCTTGCATATAGTATCGGTCATCATCTTTCCATGTATCAAACCCTGCTAATACCGGTTTACCTTTATATTTGGTGATTGCGGACACTGCTCCCGATCGAGCACTGGCTTGGGCAGCGTAATCATCATCACTGTTTGCATCCTTCGCCTCTTTCCAATTGGCTACAGTATTTGTAACCTGAAGTTCATCAGGCTTGGGCTTTGTTGGATCTATCAAATCCGTTACATCCCATAAAGCTGCTTTAGTCGCAAATGCAAAGTTCTGACAATCTGCTATTGCTGCAGGATCGGATTCACTGGTGCATTTACTCAGATCACCATAATAGTTTTTATCATCATCCCCATTATCAAATGGAGCAACCGCCGATGATCCGACAACATAGGTTTTAGTATCACCACTGTTATCAGTATAAGAAAATGAACCATAGGCAAAGGTACGGCCCATTTTAGTCACTATCTGATTACTACTTGTGTCTAAAGGTAACGATGCCGGTGGCGCTAAAAACGTTGAGTCATAAAAGCCACGCTGGCGAAATGCTAACCCATAATTACCATCAACATTATAATAACCACTACTTGCAATACCTATTGGATTAGTCACATCTAAATTGGTTATTACTGCATTTTGAGTATCCGGGATAAAGTTTCCATTACCAGGGTGATAACTAGATTGTGTTGGAATACTCACACTACCTGTAGAATCAAATGCCGTTGCATTGCTTTTATAATTTTTATTATAAAATGCATCACGTTCTCGTTCTAATCCACCATCAGTATCGCCATCACCGCCATACCATTGATCATCAGCCCACACATCACAAGTGTTATAACCCAGCTGATCGTAACAATAACGTTCCAAGTCATCTTTATTTACAATAGTAAAGCGATTGTCGTAATTAAACGGGACTTCGTCCGAATACGAGATACCATCAGTACCATTACGAGTATCTCCGGCTAATACATAATCGGCACAAGACGCATCAGATTCAAAACAACCTTTACTTGTCGTATCTGTGATCTCTTTTGATTCAATCGCACTACCGTAATATTGATTCTCGGTAGTAGATGGTGTCACTTCAACGACGTTATAAATCGCAGCAGATGCAGTTTGTGCTGCCAGTAATGAGGCAGCAATGAGAGTTAATTTAAATGTTGAATTTGACATTAATAGCTTAATTCCATAATAGATTTATATCCGTGATTGTTGGATATCATCGTTAGCCCTGCATCGATTCCAGTTCTTCCCATCGCTCAAATGCAGTTTCTAATTCTTGTTCAGCAGCGTTTAAACGATCCAAAGTTAATTGAGTTTTATCGCTGCTCTGGCTGAAGAAATCAGGTTGGTTCACCTGAGTTTGTAATTGCTCTATTTCTGCTTCAAGTGCTTCCAATGTTTTGGGTAAAGCTTCGAGTTCTCGTTGCAGTTTATAGGATAACTTCTTCGGTTTATTCTCTACCGTTTGTGTTTTGGGAGCCTGCTCAAGCGTTTTCGTTTCCTTTGTTGCTTCTTTAACCGCTGTATGTGACTCTTTGGTCGCCGCAGCAATATCACCTCTGGTGGCTAATACTTGTAAGCGTTGAGCTTGAGCATCGTGATAGCCCCCAACGAACTCTTCAATCTTACCGTCGCCGTCGAAAATCCAACTAGTTGTGACTGTATTATCAACAAATTGACGATCGTGACTAACAAGAAGCAAAGTCCCTTGATAGTTGGCAAGCAAATCTTCTAAAAGTTCCAATGTTTCGATATCTAAATCATTGGTCGGTTCATCGAGGATCAATAAATTATTCGATTTAATAAACAGTTTTGCCAATAACAAACGGTTTTTCTCACCGCCAGATAGTGCTTTTACTGGGGTACGAGCACGTTTGGGTGCAAATAAAAAATCTTGCAAGTAACTTAAAGCATGGCGCGTACGCCCGCCTATTGTCACTTCCTGTTTACCGTCGGCTAAGTTATCCATCACGGTTTTTTCAGGATCGAGTATTTCTCGGTATTGATCAAAATACGCCACTTCTAACTTGGTACCACAATGCAGACGACCAGAGTCGGGCTGTAATTTATCCAGAAGTAGTTTCAATAAGGTACTTTTACCACAACCATTTGGACCAATTAGCGCAATACGGTCGCCACGCATAATATTAAAGCTAAAGTCTTTAACAATGGTTTTTCCATCAATTTGATAGTTGATATTTTCTGCTTCAAAGATGATCTTGCCTGAACGGTTTGATTCATCAATTTGAATATTGGCTTTCCCCATCACTTCACGGCGCTCGGAACGTTCTTCACGCAATTTTTTAAGCGCGCGAACCCGACCTTCATTACGGGTACGACGAGCTTTGATGCCCTGACGGATCCACACTTCTTCTTGGGCTAATTTTTTATCAAATTCGGCATTTTGCATTTCTTCCACGCGCAATGCTTCTTCTTTATCTATCAGGTATTGTTCATAGTTACCAGGGAATGAACTTAAATTACCGCGATCAAGATCGATAATACGAGTCGCCATTGACTGAATGAAAGCACGGTCATGCGAAATAAAGATGATCGAACCACGGAAATCTTTTAAAAATGCTTCCAGCCATTCAATGGTAGTCACATCTAAGTGGTTGGTTGGTTCATCGAGTAGTAATACATCAGGGTCGCACACTAACGCGCGAGCTAATGCCGCTTTACGTTGCCAACCACCCGATAGACTGGTCAATAAAGCATGTTCATCTAACGCTAATGACGTCAGGATATTTTTGATCCGATCTTCTAAGCGCCAACCATCATTGTGATCGAGTTGCTCTTGCACTTTCGCTAAACGGTTAATATTTTTTTCAGATGGGTCTTCCATCATAATATCTAATTGATGGTGATACTCTTTTAGCAGTCCACCGACTTCCGCCACGCCCTCAGCCACATAATCATATACCGTGCCTTCGGCATTACGCGGTGGATCTTGTTCAAGGCGTGATACCACTACATCTTGAGTGACTTGAATTTTGCCATCGTCCATCAGAATTTCGCCTGATAGCACTTTCATCATGGTGGATTTACCGGCGCCATTACGGCCAACTAAACACACTCTTTCGTTTTGTTGTAATGAGAAGTCAGTTCTATCCAATAAAGGATGATCGCCAAAAGCCAATTGGCCGTTATGGATGGTAATTAATGCCATTTTGTTTTAACCACACTTGTAATTCTTCAATATTAAAAGGCCAAAATAACTCGTTGACTTGAGTCGCTTGAGAAGCACTATTTTGGTTCATTGTGTCTGGATTTATTGTGTCTACATTCGTTTCTAGAACGGCTTCTAAATCCGTTGCTAAATTGATAGTAAGGACAGGAATAGTGACACCGTAACGAGCAAATAAGTCATCATCAAAAGCAATATCAACCACCCTAACATTGTCTGTTAGATTAAGTTGTTGTAATTGCTTAAATGCCATTTCACATAAATGACAGCCTGATGTTGAATACAGCGTTAACACATTCCTATCCTTTTAAAACGAAACCATTTTCATCACGTACAACATCATGCTTGATGAGTGATCACCCAGCAATTATGGATGTGCTTATTACGTTCAAAATCTAATGGACGAGTTTTGGCCGAGATATTTTCAGCTTTTAGACCTAAGTCAGCCAAACCCTCTAAATCCATTTTGAATTGACGTTTGTTGTTTGAAAACACCACCACACCCTCAGGGCGCATTAAACGTTTAAGGTTTTCCATCAAGCTTAAGTGATCGCGCTGCACATCAAAGGTATCTTCCATACGCTTTGAGTTTGAGAACGTTGGTGGATCGATAAAGATCAAATCAAACTGACGATCTTCATGCTTGAGCCATTGTAAGCAATCTGCTTGTTCAAATTGATGAGCATCACCGGTGAAACCATTGAGTTCCATATTGCGCTGCGCCCACTGCAAATACGTATTCGACATATCGACAGTAGTGGTCGATTTAGCCCCACCAGCCGCCGCATGCACACTGGCACTGCCGGTATAGGCAAATAAATTTAAGAAATCTTTGCCCGCCGACATTTGGCCTAAACGACGACGAGTCAATTTATGATCTAAGAATAAACCGGTATCTAAATAGTCTTGTAAGTTAACCAGTAACTTCACGCCATATTCATTAACTTGCAAATATTCAGAATCTTGAGAAAGCTTCTGATATTGACGCTTGCCCTTTTGCTTTTCACGCGTTTTAAGCACCACTTTGTTGGCATCCACCCCTAATACTTGGATGGTTGCACGAATGATGTCGGTTAAACGGCGCTTGGCCACTTCTTCAGGAATGGTCTTTGGCGGTGCGTATTCTTGGATCACCACTTGATCGAGATACAGATCAATCGCCACATTGTAGTTTGGAAGATCGGCATCATAAGCACGGTAACAATCGAGTTGCTCTCGTTTGGCCCATTTGCCAATTTTTGCGATGTTCTTTTTCAAGCGATTAGCGAAATCTGGTGCCACTTGCGCTTCTTCTTTATCGGCTTGACGTAGCGTTTCACCATTCGGATTAACACGACCAGTAATAGAATAATTTTTTTGGTGACACGGTAACGCGCCGTTACTGAGTTTATATTGTTTGTCAGCACGCATGCGTAAGCAACTTAATAACTCATCGCTGGCCGAGAAGATCGACGCATGGCTACCTGAAAATTCACTTTTTAGACGTGCACCTAACTCAGTGTATAACGCAATCAAACCAGGCTCGGTGCCCATACGCTCACCGTAAGGCGGGTTACAAATCACCACCCCGGTATCAAATGCTGCGGGTTTTTCAAGTTTGGCCGCATCACCCAGTTGGAATTGGATAATGTCACCTAACCCAGCACGTTTCGCATTGTCTTTGGCAGCTTGCATTACGCGGCGATCGATCTCAACACCAAAGAACTGAGTATTGCTTAGCGCTTTAAGTCCTTTGCGACCTTGTACGCTTGCTTCAGTTTTCACTTCTGCCCAAGTTTCGGCTTCAAAATCATTCAATGATTCAAACGACCATTTAGGACGTTGCATACCTGGCGCCATATTAGCAGCCATTAACGCGGCTTCAATCAGCAAGGTGCCGGAGCCACACATAGGATCGAGTAACGGTTGTGAATGGTCCCAACCGCTACGCAATATTACCGCACAAGCTAACGTTTCACGCAAAGGCGCTGCGCCCGCTTCAGTACGATAACCACGTTGGTGCAAACCAAGACCAACCATATCAATACCTAAAATGGCTTGGTCACGATGCAAACGAACATGAATACGAAGATCCGGTTGTTCTTTACTGATATCCGGGCGACCTAAATCTTTTTTAGTAAAGCAATCGACAATCGCGTCTTTCACTTTCATTGCGCCATACTGGCTATTGCGGATTTCACGGTTGGTCCCGTTAAAATCGACAATCAGGCGTTTATCAACCGAGAAATGGTTAGACCAATTCACTGCCGATGCCGATAGGTATAAGTCCATATCATCATTGCAGTAAAACTCAGATAACACTTTAACAAAGCGTGAAGCCAAGCGACTCCATAGGCAGCAACGATAGATTTGGGCGTTGTCGGCAGTAAAACGAACACCAGCTTGAACCGGTTTCGCATCGGTGACACCTAACTGGGTAAGTTCGTCAGCAAGCAGGTTTTCAAGGCCGTTAGAAGTGATAGCTAAATATTGATTCATTATCTCGGTCAGTAACTTAGTAAATGGACCGCGATTATATACTGAAACCCCCTACAGATGCGAACATCTCGCACCACTTAGCCCCTTTTATCTTGTTATTTCAGCATTTCTTTTCATTTAACCCGCGCTTTAATCCAACTAGCTCACTGAATGCTGTTTTTACATGTCCGTTTATTGACAATAATTTCAGATTTTGACCCTTTTTTTACCATTTTCTTGCTCATTGGCACTGTGTTCATTTCACCATAGTGGTTACCACATGAATGCACATTGCGCATATCACTTTTATTAATCAACCTGCAGAGTAAGCGCTTATTCGCATAGATATTCATTATAACACTGGTATAGACCACTAGAGCTTTTGCAGTGTAAATTAATTACAAAATGCGGTTAAAAGGGGTATTTATTTTATTTATGGCCTAAGTTTACGCCATTGCGACCAGTGGATTAAATCCAAATAACCGCTGATTAGATAAAGGCACACCACAACTATGTGATGCTAGTCACGCCATATTTAAGACAGCATTGGTCACTTACTCACCACTTTACGATTATCATTACGCGATAATTGCAATATATAAGCCAATAGTCTTGTTTGTTTGGGAGTGGATTAACGCTTTTTTGAAGGTAATCCCATTTGATTGAAAACAATAACAGCAACCATTGAGCGCAGCTGCCCGTAGCGGTAATAGAGAAAGGCAAATTTTAAACAAAAAAAAGCCGACATCAGCCGGCGTAAAATACAACAAGGAACGAAATTATGCAGAGCGTCAAAAAATCAATCGCGGACTACCCTACCATTGCAAAATTATCGACTTGAGTTTGTAGGTATGCTTTGGCAAATCTATCGTGCATAACCTTAATAGGCTCACCAAATTGCAGTATTTTCGATTCGGTTAAGCTGAAATCTTTCAATGAAACCGAAAGACACATACTCGCGGTTTCCCCTACTTCAACCACCATAAATAGGCCGTCGTTGTAGCAATTGCGTAGATGGACGATTTCGCCTTCTACTGGGGTAAAGTCGCCACCTTGAGATGAAAAGAACCAGCTTTTAGGTTGTACAGGTTTATGAAAACGACGGGCTGCGACACCATTAAGGGCTAATTCAGACTTACGGGGATCGGATATAGGAAGTAAATTTACCTGCTCACAAAACGTATGATAGCTATTGGCATCGTCGATTGAGAATTCATTCGCTTCAAAGGCCGTATTGACTAACATTTTTTTTGCGATATTGACGTTAAAAACCATATCGTCTTGCCCAAGGTTTAGCATTAGGGCTTTTTCCGTTTCATTATAATACCAGTTCCATCTATCACTTGGTTTTAGCATGAGCCCGCCTTTTTAAAACAAATAAAGTGAAAATAGACACTCTACTTCTTCCGTCTATCCCTTAGGTAATATTCATTTTACAAACAGATGGGCAAAAAAAAAGAGGAAAACTTAATTCCTCTTTCAGACTGAAATAATGTAAATAACGTTATTTATTAGATATTTTTGACGATTTCTTTTATTAATTCTGGTCCACGATAAATAAAGCCAGAGTAAACTTGTACTAATTTAGCACCGGCTTGCATTTTTTCTTTTGCCGCAATATAAGAATCGATCCCACCAACACCAATGATTGGGATCTCTTCACCTAATTGTTGGTAAAGTTGACGCACCACTTCAGTACTGCGAGATTGTAATGGCTTACCACTTAGCCCGCCGGTCTCACTCGCATTTTTCATGCCTTCAACTAAAGTACGGTCTAAAGTGGTATTGGTTGCGATCACACCATCAATCTTATGTTTTTTCAACGAATCACAAATCTGCACTAATTCGTCATCAGTTAAATCAGGGGCTATTTTTAATGCTAATGGTACGTATTTATTGTGTTGTTTTTCAAGCTCCAGTTGTTTTTGCTTTAATGCGGCCAGTAATTCGTCCAATGCTTCGCCATATTGAAGTGTACGTAACCCTGGAGTATTTGGAGATGAAATGTTAGCCGCAATATATCCGGCATGTGGGTACACTTTTTCCATACAAATTAAATAATCTTCAGTACCCTTTTCTATTGGCGTGTCTTTATTCTTACCAATATTAATACCGATAATACCGTCATATTTGGCTTTCTTAACATTTTCAACCAGTTGATCGACACCTTCATTATTAAACCCCATACGGTTAACAATGCCTTCCGCTTCAAGAATACGGAAGCATCGTGGTTTGTCATTACCAGGTTGTGGACGTGGCGTTACTGTGCCGACTTCAAGAAAGCCAAACCCAATAGCACCAAAACCGTCAATTGCTTCACCATTTTTATCCATACCAGCCGCTAAACCAACCGGATTTTTAAAGGTTAGCCCCATAACTTCAACGCTACGAGTCGGTAGGTTTTGACGATAAAATAAATCAAGCGGTGTACCGTGTAAGCGGCGAATATTATTAACCGCAAATTCATGTGCGGTTTCAGCGCTGAATTGAAATAAACCTGTTCTGGCAATACGATAAAGCATGCTTGCTCCTAACTGTGTCGATCCAAAAGAAAAAGCCCCTAAAATTTGGGGCGAAGTATACCTTTCTCGCTAGAATTATACTAGCCGCAATCGGTTGCATTGCGGCTAGCCAAACCGAATTCTAGTTTTAGATCAAGGTTTAAGCGATATCAGTGACTTTTATGGTCATTAAGTGAACCGATCGGTTGATTGGCCGCACAATTTAGGTTCAATAACATCAATTCTCGTAATGCTACTGAGAACTTAGCAAACTCATGTGCATTACCGACTTTAAATTCATTGAGGATATTCTCCCACCGAATTAATGACACTTTATTCGCCGTAATCCACTCATCAAGTGACACTGTGACGTCCTTGGTCGTTTTCTCCATGCAAGAACAGCCTAATACTTGCGAAGTCAGTTGACGTTGCTGCCAATCGAGATCTTCTCTGAATGTCGCTCGAGCTAATGCTTGCCAGTTATTATCAACCGGTTGGTTGTTAATCTGCTCTAAGAACCAATGCAAGGATAAACGATCGCCTAAGGTGTAATACATGGCCGAGGTTTGCTCAACCGTGATCCCCACTTCATTTGAAACCGTCACGATATCCAAAGCGGAAAATAAACTACTCAAACGTGAAGCCTTTTCCGCTAATGCTTGACTCACCCCTTGCTTAATCCAAGCTTGTGCCAATGTATCGTGCTCAGCAATTTCGGCAGAGACTAAAAATTGTGCCAAGCCATTTTCTACCGTATCGATCCCAGCTTGGTACTGCCCAACTATCTCTCCCACTGTTCGCTTGGCCATCTGATTACGAATAAGCCAGCGTGATGCTCGTCTTAAATTCCGACGTACCAACATCAACAATTGATATTGCACTTCGCAGCTAGTGACATTGTCGAGTTGTCGGATCT
Source organism: Vibrio sp. S11_S32 (assembly GCF_014694465.1). Taxonomy (NCBI): domain Bacteria; kingdom Pseudomonadati; phylum Pseudomonadota; class Gammaproteobacteria; order Vibrionales; family Vibrionaceae; genus Vibrio; species Vibrio sp. S11_S32. Next base: position 70,748 of record NZ_JAAUWS010000004.1, read on the forward strand.
CAGCAAACATCGCTTCAGCATTAAATATCTCACGAGCAGCCACATAAGCATTAGTGATATCCACTACCGCCGCACCGGTTTCATCTTGCAAACGGCTGACAAAATTACATCCCATTTCATTCACCATTTGATTGGCTAGCGATGTAGCAATGATCTCCTTACGAAGTGGATGTGATGGTATTTGCGCCTCATAGTTACCGCGTAACTTAGACGGGAAGTAATTGACTAATAATTTGGCGTTATAGGCTTCATCGGCAATCTCATCACATGCCAGTTGTTCTTTTAGGACCATCTTTGCATACGAAATAAGCACTGAGATTTCTGGACGAGTTAAGCCCTTACCTTGTTTTTCACGCTCGAGTAAGGTTTCATCATCGGGTAGATATTCAAGCCCTCGATCCAATTTGCCCATTTTTTCTAACGCATGGATAAAACGGATCAAAGATTTCACCTGTTCCGTCCCTTGGCTTTGGGCGACTGAAATGGATTCCGATTGGCAATAAGCATCATCCAATACAATCTCACTGATCTCATCTTCCATACTATCTAAGATAATATTACGTTGTTTAAAGGTAAGATCACCATTGGCCACCAATCCGTTTAAGAAGATCTTTATATTCACTTCGTTATCCGAGCAATCTACACCACCCACATTATCGACAAAATCGGTATTGACTCGCCCGCCAGATAAAGCGAATTCAATCCGACCTAATTGGGTCATGCCAAGGTTGCCACCTTCTCCGATAACTTTTGCTTTAAGATCTTTACCATCAACACGTAACGCATCATTGGCTCGGTCACCGACATCGGTATTATTTTCTTTTGCGGACTTAACATAAGTGCCAATACCGCCATTCCAAAGCAGATCGACTTCCATTTGTAATAGCATTTTGATCAATTCAGTTGGGGTTAAAGATTGCTTTTGTGTGCCGATCATTTTTTGAATTTCAGGCGTTAGCGAGATCGACTTAGATCGTCTTGAGAATATCCCACCGCCTTTGGAGATCAGCTTCGGATCATAGTCTTCCCAACTTGATCTTGGCAGATTAAATAGACGTTCACGCTCTGGCCAGCTTTGCGCCGCATCCGGATTGGGATCAATAAAGATATGGATATGGTTAAAAGCGGCTTGTAACCGAATATGTTTCGATAACAGCATACCATTACCAAACACATCCCCTGCCATATCCCCAATACCAACACAAGTAAAATCAGTAGTTTGAGTATCAATGCCCATTTCACGGAAATGACGTTTTACCGATTCCCACCCCCCTTTGGCGGTGATCCCCATTGCTTTATGGTCATAGCCATTCGAGCCACCAGAGGCAAAAGCATCATCTAACCAGAAGTTGTATTCTGCCGCGACAGAATTGGCAATATCACTAAAGGTTGCGGTGCCTTTATCGGCGGCCACAACCAAATAAGGATCGTCGATATCATGTCGAACCACATTGATTGGCGCGACCACTTTTCCTTCAATGATATTATCGGAGACATCTAGCAGGGCTCGAATAAAACGCTTATAACAACGTTGGCCTTCGGCAAATATTTCATCGCGGGTAGTCAAATTTTGCTGGCGTTTACACACAAAGCCGCCTTTTGCCCCCACCGGAACTATTACTGTATTTTTAACCTGTTGCGCTTTGACTAAACCTAATACTTCAGTGCGGAAATCTTCTTGACGATCAGACCAGCGCAAACCACCTCGTGCCACTTTGCCGGCACGTAGATGCACCCCTTCTACATCGGGTGCATAGACAAAGATTTCAAACTCTGGCACCGGCGCTGGGATTTCTGGGATCTTACGCGGGGTCAGTTTTAATGCCAACCAAGGCTTAGGCGATCCGTCTTGATCGACTTGGTAATAATTGGTTCGAATGGTGGCTTTTATCATTTCCATGTAACGACGAATGATCCGGTCATCATCCAAGCTTTCTACTTTTTCAAGTTTGGCTTTAATCGTTACGATCAATTTATCTTCTGCTTTAGCACGCGACTTCAATTTAGGATCAAAGCGCGCCTCAAACAGATCCACTAATATTTGTGCCAATTCTGCATGATTTGATAATGTATCTTCAATATATTGCTGGCTAAACGGAAAGCCAACTTGACGCATATAACGTGCATAACTGCGTAAAATCGTTATTTCTCGCCCACTTAACCCTGCTGATAACACCAAACGGTTAAAGCCATCACTTTCTAAATCACCATTCCAAATAGCAGCAAACGCTTGTTGGAATCGTTCGCGCGCTTCACGAAGATCAATCTGTTGTTTGCTTTGATGCAGCATTGAGAAATCGAGGATCCAAAAAACCGTGCCATCTGCTTTTTGGATCTCGTAGGGTGATTCACCGATCACCCGTAATCCTAAGTTTTCTAGCATCGGCATCACATCAGATAAGTGAATCGGTTCATCGCGATGGTAAAGTTTCAATTTTACCGCTTTTGAATCTTTTTTGACTTCTTGCGGACGATAAAAAAGCATACCGAGTTTATTACTTTCATCTAATTTTTCTAATTGTTCAATATCGGCAACGGCGGTGCCCCCTGCCAAGGTCGCTTCTTTGTACGAGCGAGGAAAGGCATCTTGATAATCTTTGGCTAAAGCCGTGCCTTTATTTTCACCAAAATTGCTGATCACAGATTGAGTTAATCGATCGTCCCAAGAAAAAGAGGCTTCCATTAAGTTTCTCTCTATTGCCTTAACATTAATATCATTGTCATTGTTATCAACTCGCACTATATATTGGGTACGAGCTAACGGACTCTCAGAAAAATAGGTGGTAAATTCGACCTCTTGGTCACTGCCAAAATGATCTTGAAAAATACTTTGGGTCTTGATACGCAACTCAGTGTTGTACCGCTCTTTGGTGACATACACCATGCAACTGTAAAAACGGCCAAATGGGTCTTTACGCACAAACAAACGCAATAAATCTCGGTCTTGCATTTGCACTACGCCCATCCCTACTTCTAATAATTCTTCTTCTTTGGCTTGAAGCAATTCATCTCTTGGGTAGTTCTCTAAAATATTATGCAGTGCTTTCCATGAATAAGATCCTTTTAGATAACCACTTGATTGCAGAATTCGTGACACTTTATCTCGAATTAGCGGAATATCTTCTACGCTTTGGTTGTATACCGCCGATGTGTATAAACCGATAAAGCGATGTTCTCCCACTACTTTACCTTTGTTATCAAATTTCTTGATCCCAACATAATCGGTATAAGCGGGTCGATGTATTGTCGAAGCATGACTGCCTTTAGTGAGCATTAATAAATCGGGCTTTTTCGCTTCAAGTTTTGCACTATCGGAAAGGGTTGAAAGTCGGCCTGTATTTTGCGCTCGTTGTTCTTGTGTCAGTAAACCTAATGCGTCGCTGTCGGCTGATACAAGTTCGTACTCACCATCGACCGCTTGCAAGTCATATTCTTTATAGCCCATAAAGGTAAAGTTATGATCACCAAGCCAAGTGAGAAATGCAAATCCTGCCTCTAAACGTTCCGCTTCAACTGGGATGTTTTTTCTTTGTTTTTCAGTCTCTTTAATCACAGCTTGTAATTTATCTGCCATTTGTTGCCAGTTCGATACCACCAATTTTGCATCCGTGATCACCGATAAAATTTCATTTTTTAACGCACTCATTCGGTGTTTATCGGCAATACGATCCACTTCGATATGGAACAAAGATTGCATTCCTCCTTCACTGCTATTTATCCCACACACTTGACCATTGTTATATTCAATTTGGGTTGGACCATTGGCCATAAAGTGACTGGTAAGATCAAAACGAGAGATCGCCATTTTGACCGAGTCGACCAGAAAAGCACTATCCGGCACCACAATTTCGATAATAGTATGAGTCGATTGCCAACCTTGGCGACTTAAGGTTGGATTAAAAACTTGCACTGACATTTGATCTTCTTTTTTATCTGAGAGGTGTTGCCAAAGACTCATTACCGCGCCGTAGAGATCGGATTCATTCCTTTGAAAAAGATCATCGTGTGAAATATTACTATAAAGATGCTCAGCTAAATGGACCACCAACTGTTGCGAAGGTGATTCTAATTTATCCTTAATTAACTGATACACTTTCTCGAGTAAAACCGGAACAATTTTTTCACTAGATGACATTTTCTTACTCCATCATTGGATAGACAATTAACTTGAGGTTGGCATAAATATGATTGGCATTTTTTGCATACCACTCATTTAGTGTAAGAGATATATTACGATAAAGTTAAATAGTTTAAAGCTTATTTAATCGAGTAAAATTCGATTTTGAGACATCAATACATGGTCATACCGCTAGATTTTGTATGAATGGCGTAATTTATCGCTGAAAAAAGTCTAATTAACCATTTATTTTACTATCACTATGATTTTTAGATAAAAAAATGGCGACCATGTGGCCACCATTTTTGTCATCATATTAACTTAATATTTACATTTCTGGTTAATGTCAGGCTTCTAGCGCCTTGGTGATTTTCTCAAATAAATCTTTGGCTAAGTTATCTAATTTTGACAGTTTTTCAAGCTCGGTACGGATCAATTGCTGGCGAGTCTCATCAAACTGACGATATTTCAGTAATGGGTCAATCATACGTGACGCTACCTGTGGATTACTTTCGTTTAAGAACAATAAAACCTCAGTGGCAAACTGGTAGCCCGATCCATCAACAGCATGGAAATTGACTGGGTTATTATTAAAGAAAGCACCCACTAAACTGCGAGTACGGTTTGGATTTTTTAAGCTAAAGGCACTGTGATCCATAGTGGTTCGGATCATAGATAACGCATCTTTGGCTGGATTAGTACCTTGCAACATAAACCATTTATCCATCACTAAACCATCATGACTCCACTTGTCACTGAAGGTTTTCATTAAAGCTTCACGGCAAGTCAGTTGTGCTTGGTTAGCCGCGCTCATTGCCGCCATAGTGTCGGTCATATTATTGGCAGATTCAAACTGTTGGCAAACTAATGACTCACCAATATCGGTCGTCGCAAGGTAAGATAAACATACATTACGTAGCGAGCGTTGACCAATTGCCGCATGCTCAATCGTGTATTCGCTTTGCTTTAAGCTGTGATACGTCGCGGTTAATTCATCAATTAATTCAACCGCTAAGGTTTGCTTAATAAAACCAAGCGCCGCATTAATGGCATCGACATCGACCGGTTTGTACCAGCCTGCAACTTCATTTTGACTTGGCAAGGTTAGCATTTCAGCAATAAACGCAGGCTCAAGTTCGGCGCTTAAAATCACGCCTCGAAACGCATCAATCACATTATCATTCAGTTCAAATGCTTGGTTTTGTTGATAAGCTGCGATATTTGTACGTAAATATTTGGCGATCAGATTTTGCCCTGCATCCCAACGTGCAAACTCATTTTGAGCGTTAACCATCAGGAACATTAACTCTTGATCTGAATGATCATAAGTGAGTTTTATTGGCGCTGAAAATTCACGTAGCAAAGAAATAATCGGTTGCTCGCTAACATTTTCAAACACAAAACTTTGTTGATCTTGTTTAAAATCCAATACGTTATCACATGGCGAACCTTGTATTTGCAATGGAATAATTTGACCATCGGCTTGATACAATTCGACATTCATTGGAATATGCAGCGCTTGCTTTTGGGGTTGATCTTGCGTTGCTGGCGTGTGTTGTTCAAGTTGTAGCGTAAAGGTTTGCTTGTCTGGATTATATTGAGTGGTTGCAGTGACATTTGGCGTACCCGATTGGCTATACCATAATCGGAATTGGCTTAAATCCACACCCGAAGCCTCTTCCATTGCCGCGACAAAATCATCACAGGTTGCCGCCGTTCCATCATGACGTTCCACATACAGTTGGATGCCTTGTTGGAATTTCTCTTCGCCTAACAATGTGTGGATCATACGGATCACTTCACTGCCCTTTTCATACACAGTTAATGTATAGAAGTTATTCATTTCTATGACTTTTTCAGGGCGAATTGGGTGCGACATTGGGCTTGAATCTTCGGCAAATTGTGGGCCCCGAATAATGCGTACATTGTTAATACGGTTGACCGCGCGCGAGCCTAAATCAGAAGAAAATTCTTGATCACGAAAAACCGTTAAGCCTTCTTTCAAACTTAATTGGAACCAGTCACGACAAGTAATACGATTTCCGGTCCAGTTATGGAAGTATTCATGCCCAATGACCGCTTCAATGCCTAAATAATCGGCATCGGTTGCAGTTTGATCATTGGCGAGTACATATTTGGAGTTAAACACGTTTAACCCTTTGTTTTCCATTGCGCCCATATTGAAAAAATCAACTGCTACGATCATGTAGATATCTAAATCGTAAGCCAGTCCAAAACGTTGTTCGTCCCACTTCATGGCATTGATAAGTGATGCCATTGCATGAGGGGCGCGATCTAAATTGCCTTGATCAACGAAGATCTCAAGATCGACTTTTCGACCGGTTTTAGTGGTGAATTGATCGCGTAATACATCAAATTGTCCTGCCACTAAAGCAAATAGATAAGAAGGTTTTGGGTGTGGGTCTTGCCATTTAACCCAATGACGACCTTGCTCTAAATCACCGCTATCAATTCGGTTACCATTACTCAATAAGTATGGATTTTCCGCTTTATCAGCGATCACTGTGGTGGTGTATTTGGCTAACACATCTGGGCGATCAAGGAAGTAAGTAATGCGTCTGAATCCTTCCGCTTCACATTGAGTACAAAATGCGCCGCCCGATTTATATAAACCTTCTAATGCGGTATTAGCCGATGGATTAGTTTTGGTTTCAATGGTTAAGGTGAAATTGTCAGGCAGATTATTGATGGTTAGGTTTGTTTTGCTTAGTTGGTAATCTTGCCATTTTATGTCATCAACTTTAACGCCCACCAATTCCATGTGTTCACCATCTAAAGTCAGGCTATTGCAGGTGCCAAGTTTGATCACTTTAGATACCGCAATAACCGTGGTGCTGTCATCAAACAGATCAAAGGTTAAATCAAGATCGGTAATGGTAAATTCTGGAGAGGTGTAATCGTTACGAAATTTTGCTTGAGGCAGCTGGCTCATTATTCTTCCTTTTGAGTAGTTTCCATGCGTCTGAACCTTGTTAAATGATCACAAAAAAGTCAAATGTTCACAAACAGAGTGGCGCAATATTGAATCGGATAATTCTAACCCTTTTACCCGTGATCACCTTGAAGGCCATCACAGATAGGCTGATAAAAGTTAGATTTGTTGCTACTTCCATTCTTGCATAATTGTTTGCTTATTCCCAGATTCACAGCAGTAAAAGTATGCTAATTGGCCAACAGATAAAATATTCGCTTGGCTGAGGATATTTTAATTATCGATCCTGCTACTCATCATCTCGTTGAAAGGCAATGTACATATCAAGATCATTACTCGACAAGATCAATTGCTTGGCTTGCAGACTAAATTGTGAGGTTTGTTCACCATCTTGAAAAATAAACGAAATATTATTATCTTCAATGTAATACACCCCTTCACGGGATTTTATCGTTCCATCTTGAGTCATGGAATGAATGGAGAAATAAAAATTGGGCTCTAACTGCAAGGTAATATGACTGAGTTGACTCGAAGCAACATCAACCCCACGAATGTAAGTGCTTTGCCAATAACCCGATAAATGAGCAGGGAGTAATTTAGTAAAAGCGACCCCATTGAGTAGTAGTTTATGCGGATTGACTCGATAACTATAAATTTGTGGATCATGCGAATTCGGTCCTAATGTCAGAACCCCATCATCAACGGTAAAATCCCCTTGCCAACTATCGACTGATTTATCCTTACGTTTAATCGCGATGCTAAAGCGATAATTCGATTCAAGTTGCAAACGAATATAAAGAAAATCATCTGGCAACTCGTCTGGCATTGGATTTAACACAACCCATTGCCCAATCAAAAATGGATTTTCAAATAAGAACATGTCCATTTTCTTTGGCGCATCAACAGTGGCAGCACCTAAACTGAGCGAACATAAAAGGATCATCATACTTTTCAACATACGCCTATCACTACCAAATTTAAACACGGTAGTTAAAGTTTAGGCTATGTGATTTAACTCGCAAATTTGTTTGAACTACAATTTTTTTGACGCATAAAAAAACGAAGCCGGTGAAAATTCACTGAGGGCTTCGTTTCTATTTTACTTATTTTGATCGATGAGAAAAAGTTAACTGTTACTCATATCGGCAGTTATCGCTACCGCTTCATCAAGATAAGCATCGGGAGCTTCGTAATCTTTAGGAACATCTTCTAATGTTTTAAACGTTGGTTTACCCGCCGCTTTTTCACGTACATTAATACGATCCAGTTTTAGTTGATCTTCTTTATCCGACTCTTGCTCGCGGAATTTTTCATTTAAAGAGATGGTGGTATCGTCTTTTTCAGCCTGATACTTTTTAATGTCTTCTTTAATGAAAGTAAATTCACGATCATTGGCAATACGCGCTTTATGTTCAGCGATAAGTTTGGTCACCAGCGATTGTTCATCACTTGGCGTCACCACAGTTTCATAATTTGCTTTTGCAATTTGATCCCACGGCAAGGCATTATCTTCAACACTTTCACCGGTATCTTCAGGTAAAACGGCGGCTGGGAACGCAATGTCCGGTGCTACGCCTTTACGCTGAGTACTGCCACCACTGATGCGGTAGAATTTTTGAATCGTGTATTGAACAAAACCTAATGGCTTATCAAAGTTATCATAGATATGCGTTAATGAGCGATGCTGTTGAACCGTACCTTTGCCGTAAGAGTTTTCACCGACAATAACGGCGCGATCGTAATCTTGCATTGCGGCGGCAAAAATCTCTGACGCTGAGGCGCTGTAACGGTTAATTAATACCGTCATTGGGCCATCATAGTTTTCGATACCGTCATTATCACTGTCTACATTAACTCGGTCATAACTATCACGCACTTGGACCACCGGCCCTTGAGTAATAAATAATCCCGATAATTCAATAGCTTCGGTTAATGCGCCACCACCATTGTTACGTAAATCCACCACCACACCGTCTACTTTCTGTTTATTCAAATCCACCAGCAATTTTGCTGTATCTTTGGATAAACCAACATAGAAGCTTGGTACTTCAAGTACGCCGATTTTCTTACCGTTTTGTTCAATCACTTTGGATTTCACTGCGCGGTCTTCTAAACGGATTTTATCTCGTACAATTGTGACAACGTGACTTTTGGCGTTTTTACCCTCTGGCAGTATCTGCAGATTAACCTTAGTGCCTTTTGGCCCTTTAATTAATTGCACCACATCATCCAAACGCATGCCGATAATATCGACCATTTTCTTGCCATCTTGGCCGACGGCAATAATTTTATCACCTTCTGCCAATTGCTTAGAACCCGCAGCCGGACCGCCAGTCACAAGAGAACGTATCGTGGTGTAATCGTCATCGGCTTGCAGTACTGCACCTATCCCTTCAAGCGATAAACTCATTTCTGCTTGGAATTCATCGGCTGAACGTGGTGACAAGTAACTGGTGTGGGGATCGATTTGGCGAGCAAATGCATTCATGTAAATTTGGAATACATCTTCACTGTGCGCTTGAGTAATACGTTTGATGGCATTGTTATAGCGCTTAGTTAGCAACTCTTTAATTTCCGGCCATTTTTTACCGGTTAATTTTAAGTTTAATGCATCGTATTTAACACGTTCGCGCCATAACTCATCAACTTCCGCTTCGTTTTGTGGCCATTTGGCTTTTGAACGATCCAGCTCCATTTTCTCATCAGTATCAAATTTGATTTCATGATCTAATAAAGTTAGTGCGTAAGAATAACGTTCATATCGACGTTTCATCGATAAATTGAACATATCAAAAGCGGCTTTAGTGTCGCCAGATTTCAGCTGATCATCAATCTCACTTTCAAATGGTTTGAAAGCATCAATATCTGATTGAGTGAAAACATTACGACTGTAATCGAGAGATTCTAGATAACGATCAAAAATACCTTTTGAAAAGGCATCATCAAGTTTGAAGTGTTTATAGTGAGAACGAGTAAAGCGAGATGCCACTCGTTGACTGGCAATAGCATGCTGAGCCTCAGCCGTTAATACCGGAATCTGAGACTCTTTAATTTTAGCTTCAGCCGCCAAAGCTGAATTTGCTGTTAGCACAAGGCTAACAGCAAATAGTGACGCTTTTAATCGGAAATTCATGCGTAGGATTATCCCCTTTATACGCGCAAGTGCTCCGCTTTCACGACCATTTGTAAGCCGTTAGCAAGGCGAACACGAACATCATCCTTGTTAATTTCGACAATAGTTGCAGCCATATTGCCCTGACCCATATTAATATTAATATCGCTACCAAGAACAATTTCATCAGCATTTAACGCGCGAGTTTCAACAACTGCAGGTTTTGCTGGTTTTGCAACTTTCGCTTTTGGATCTGTTTTAGGTTTACGTGGCGCTTTTGGAGCAGCTTTGGCTTTCGCTTTAGCGGCTGCAATTCTTTCTTCTCGGTTTTTATCCGCTTGTTCTTTACGACGAGCTTGAACACGAGCTTTGCTTTCAGCGAGTGCTGTTTTAGCATGCTCAACATGTTCTGCTTCTAACTCACCACACGCATTACCATCAAGGTCAACACGTTCTGTACCAAGTTTTACACCGTGAAGGTAACGCCAAGATGACGTGTACTGACGTAATGCGGCGCGCAATTGAGTTTTGCTCACTTTCTCGTCTTCGCTTAAACGCTCTGCAAGGTCTTGGAAGATTCCAATCTTTAGAGGCTTAGCTTCGCCTTCAAGGGTAAAGCATAGTGGGAAACGTTCAGCAATATACGCAATAACTTCTTTGCTGTTTTTTAACTTTTCAGTGTTTTCCATGGGGGGTCCTGGTTAATGCGGGTAAATTTCCGCACGGGTGTTCATAAAATTATTTTGGCTATTATAGTGAGATGGAAATGAAAAACCACCTGCATGTGCAAATTATCGTGGTGAAATATGCTTTTGAAGGATTATTTCTACCTGTGCCATCAAATCTGACAAGCCTTTTTCATCTTCGGCACTAAATCGGTCAAATAGTGGGCTATCAATATCCAATACCCCTACTATCTCATTATTAATGGAGAATGGGATCACTATTTCTGAATTACTTTGAGCATCACAGGCAATATGGCCAGAAAATGCATGTACATCTGCCACTCGCTGGATTGCATTTTGTGCCACGGCACTGCCACAAACACCACGGCCAACCGGAATGCGAACACAAGCAGGATTGCCTTGAAATGGGCCTAACACTAACTCATTGTCTTTAAGCATATAAAAGCCGACCCAATTAATGGATTCCAGCTCCATATTCAATATCGAGCTAATATTAGCTAGGTTCGCAATAAAATCAGGTTCTGATTCGATCATCGCGACCACTTGCGCGGTTAAACGTGAGTACAACTTATTTGACATGCTTCACTTCCATATTTTAACTAATTCCGTACAATGTCAATATTGCAAATAGGAATCATTATCACTCATGAATACTAATAATCAACCTATAATTAACCAGTCTTGGCTTATTACTCAAGTAAAACAGCACAAAAGAAAACTGATTGCTGCAAATTTAATCGCGATAGTCGCCACCATGCTCAGTGTCCCTATCCCGTTATTAATGCCATTAATGGTCGATGAAGTGCTATTAAATCATCCATCGACTGGCATTGAAGTGATGGATCATATTTTGCCAACATCATTGCACACCCCAGCAGGTTACATTGGGCTGGCCTTTGGATTGATCATTTTAATGCGCACTGGCAGTCAATTGTTGAATATTCTACAAAGCCGTCAATTCACTTTAGTGTCAAAGACCATTACTTACCAGATCCGCAGTAAAATGATTGATAAATTGGGCTTAATTAGCATTCAACAATACGAAACTCGTGGTAGTGGCAGTATCAATGCCCACTTAGTCACCGACATTGAAACTATTGATAAATTTATTGGTTCCACCTTAAGTAAATTTGCCATTAGTTTCTTAACGGTATTGGGTACTGCCGTCGTTTTGTTATGGCTTGATTGGCGTTTGGGCTTGTTTATTTTACTGGTGAATCCTTTCGTGATTTACTTTTCACGCAAACTGGGCAGTAAAGTTAAGCACCTAAAACAAAAAGAGAACCAGTCTTTCGAGCGTTTTCAAAATCGTTTAGTTGAAGTTTTAGATGGTATTTATCAGTTGCGCGCGGCCAATAAAGAATCGATTTACCTACAAGAATTAAAACAACAAGCCAATCACATTCGTAATGACGCCGATCAATTTGCTTGGCAATCTGAAGCCGCAGGCAGACTCTCTTTTTTACTGTTTCTGCTCGGTTTTGAATTATTTCGTGTGGTTGCCATGCTAATGGTGGTGTTTAGCGATCTCACTATCGGGCAAATCTTTGCTGTATTTGGTTACTTGTGGTTTATGTTAGGTCCGGTACAAGAATTATTAGCGGTGCAGTTCTCTTGGTACAGTGCAAAAGCGGCCTTACAACGCATTAATAGCTTATTGCAAATGGAAGAAGAGTATCGACCTATCTCTACCACTAACCCTTTTGTCTCAAGCGCCAGTGTCGATGTTGAACTTCATAATGTTGACTTTGCTTACAATCTCGATCAAAAAGTTTTACGTCAACTAACATTAACCATACCAGCCGGCAAAAAAGTGGCGCTGGTTGGGGCTAGTGGTAGCGGTAAATCCACTTTAATCCAATTACTTATTGGCGTTTATCGCGCACAAAGTGGTACAATTTCATTCAATCATACCGATTGCGAAAAAATAGGGTTTGAAATTATTCGAGATCAAATCGCAGTTGTGCTGCAAAACCCTGTTTTATTTAATGATACTTTGAGGCAAAATCTGACCCTTGGTAGTAAGCACGATGATAATGCTTTATGGCATGCACTCAATCTGGCGCAACTCGATGATGTTATTAATCAATTGTCGGATGGGCTTGATACTCAAATCGGTCGTCAAGGGGTGCGATTATCCGGCGGACAGCGACAAAGACTGTCGATTGCCAGAATGTTATTAACCGATCCGAAATTTGTTATTCTCGATGAAGCAACCTCGGCATTAGATACTGCCACCGAATCTCGGCTTCATCGCGCGATGAGTACATTTTTAGCTGGGCGTACCACCTTAATTGTCGCGCATCGATTATCGGCCATAAAACAAGCCGACCTCATCTATGTACTCGAAGATGGGCAAGTGACACAAACCGGCACTCATGGGGAGTTGCTCAATCAACAAGGACTTTATCAAGCGCTTTATGGCACAAGTAATATTGAACATGGTCAGTCAAATCCTGCCACTGAAATACAGTTCTGATAAACACGCCTACGTTATTTCGCTAGGATCGCTTTGTGAGCTCTGAACCCTCTGGCCAGTTAGAGAATATAAAGGACAATAACAAGCAAGGTGCTGTTTTAGCGCCTTCCTCGTCAACCTCTGCTTTCAATATTAAGCAAGCACAGATTATTTGCCCTGTTTGTGAGATCAAAATTTCAACTCTCGAACTACCACAAGGCAAAAATGCACACTGTCCTCGCTGTGACACTCAACTTTATCGTGGCAGTCATAAACCGTTAAGAGACAACTTATTTCTCGCATTGACGGGATTGTTGTTTCTGATCCCTTGCTTGTTTTTTCCCTTTGTGACCATTCGACTGTTTAATATTAATTTTTCCGCTAATTTAGTCAGTGGTTCATACGCGTTAATGAAAGAAAGCTCCGTTATTCTCGGCTTTATTGTGTTGTTTTGTAGTGTATTAACCCCGTTAATTGTCTTTGGAACCGTCATCACAGCCCATTGGGGACTCACCCGTCAACACTTTACAATATTCAAGTATTCTCTACTGATTTTTCAACGCTTAAAACACTGGATGATGCTAGATGTGTTCCTGCTCGGGATTGCTATCGCCTTCTTTAAATTAAGCGAGTACGCCACGATCACACCAAAAATGGGCCTCGCCTGTATTTTCTTAACTCAAATTGTGACCATTTTTTTATTATCTCGTTTGAGTGTGAGCCGTTATTGGCAACGTTGGCAGTCATCCGAGCAGTTTCAATTTGATGATGTTCAAACTCATTGTCATCACTGCCACTTATCTCAACCAGAAAGCCAGTCATGTGTGCGTTGCGGTTTCATCATTCATAAACGTAAGCCCAATTCAATTCAAAAGACGTGGGCATTTTTGATCACCGCAGCGATTCTAATTTTACCGGCAAACTTGCTGTATATTTCGATTTTCTACAGTAATGGTAAACGCTATGAAGACACGATTTTTTCAGGCGTTATCTCGTTTGTGAAAAGTGGCATGCCAGAAATTGCCTTCATTATTTTTGTTGCTAGTATAGCGGTCCCTATCGCAAAAATTATTGGTTTGATTTACATTTTGATCGGCATTCAGTTTAAGCACGTCACAGATTACACTCGAAGGATGAAAATTTACTTATTTGTAAAGTGGATAGGAAAATGGTCCATACTGGATTTATATGTTATCGCCATCACCATTGCTTTGGTTGACCGCGATCAAATTCTTGATTTTTTACCCGGCCCCGCTGCAATTGCGTTTGCCGGTGTTGTTGTCCTAACCATGCTTGCCGCAGAAAGCTTAGATCCCCGCCTCATCTGGGATGATTCTGCTTCAAACACACCACAAAAAGAATCACTACATGAAAAATGAGCAGCCCCCTATGAATAAAGTCACGGTCAAAAGTGAACGTAAAATATCACCATTATGGATCTTGCCATTAATTGCCCTGTGTTTGGCAGGATGGCTTGGTTATAAGACTTACTCTCAAATGGGTGAACGCATACAAATCCACTTTTCTGATGCTCAAGGTTTAGTTGAAGGAAGGACCACGATCCGTTATCAAGGTTTAGAGGTCGGAATTGTTAAAAAAATCAGTTTATCGGATAACTTAAAAGATATTTATGTTTCTGCCGACATTTATCCAAAAGCCAGCCAACTCCTTTCTAAACATACCCGTTTTTGGTTAGTCAAACCTCAAGCCAGCCTAAGTGGTATCACAGGTCTTGATGCTTTGGTGTCTGGTAATTATATTGCCATCGATCCTAATAATTCGGAAATAAACAAACCGTCGAAAAATTTCTCGACCAACTATACTGCCCAAGCCGAAGAGCCGATGGATATTCGCGCTCAAAATGGTTTTAATCTCACCTTAACCTCGAAAGATTTAGGCTCCATCTCGGTAGGCTCTAAAATCATGTATCGCAAGATCCCGATTGGCGAAGTCACTAATTTCACTTTATCGAAAGATTCAAGTGAAGTTAAAATTAATGTCTCGATTCAAAAGAAGTACGCTCACATTATTAATTCTGACAGTCGTTTTTGGAATGTCAGTGGCATGAATACCAGCGTTGGTTTTAATGGTATCGACGTACAACTAGAAAGCTTAAATGCGCTACTCACTGGCGGCATTGCGGTCGATTCGCCCCAAGATGGCAAATCTATCTTGCCGGATAGCGTTTATCGTTTATACCCAGATATAAAAACCGCTGGGCGTGGTACTCGCATCAGCATGACATTACCCGATAAAAGTAAAGTCTCGGCCAATGCTCCTATCATGTACAAAGGTATCGAGATCGGTCAAATCACCAATGTGCGTTTATCTGACGATAAAGAATCGGTTAGAGCCTCTGCCGCCATCCAACCTGCTTTTAATGAAGTGTTAAACCAAGGCTCACAGTTTGTTTTAGAAGAGCCAAAACTGTCGTTAACCGATATGGAAAATGTGTCGAATCTGATCACCGGAAACTTCTTAACTTTAGTCCCTGGCGTTGGACCAAAAATTCGCCATTTCGATGTTATTCGTAAAAATGATTTGTTACGCACCAAAAACCTCACCACGCCAATAAGGTTAACCTCGGATAATACTTATGGACTCGAAGCTGGCACCCAAATTCTTTACAAAGGGATCCCTGTCGGCAATGTAAACAAAGTATTTTTACAAGACGATAAAGTGATCTTTGATGCCCAAGTCAATTCTCAATATGCCAAATTAGTTAAATCACAAAGTCGATTCTTTGTTAGCGGCAGTGTTGATGCTCAAATTAATGGTATGGGACTCAGTGTTTCAATGCCACCAATGAAACAATTATTAGCCGGTTCGATTAGCTTTGATAGCCGAGGCTCAGGCACTATCAATAATCAATACCACCTTTATTCAAGCAATGCTTTAGCCGATCTAGCAAAATATGAAACTTCTGGCACCACTAGCTTAACCTTGCTTGCACCGAAACTTCCCTCAGTATCCAAAGGCAGCCCTATCCTTTATCGCAACCTTCAAGTGGGTAAAGTATCAAGCTTTAAACTGGTCGACGGCGGAGTTAAAATTTATATTCGTATCGAGAACCGTTATCAACACTTGATCACGCCTCATACTGTTTTTTGGAATTACTCAGGTATTAAAGTGGATGCCAATTTAAGCGGCGTTAGCGTGACCACGTCACCTTTAGCATCGTTAATCAAGGGCGGTATTGCATTCGATTCAGTAACTGGTGTCGAAAACAAATTAAATGCTAACTGGATATTGTACGACGATTATAAATCCGCTCGTCAATTTGGCCGTCAAATCACCTTAACGACTAAACACAACAGCACGGTTAAGAAAGGCATGCCAATTAAATATCAAGGTGTTGCGATTGGTGAAGTCACCTTTGTCCGCCCTGACTTTAAGTTAAACAATGTTGATATTACCGCGCGTATCTTCCCTGAATATGTAGCAAATATTGCCAAACAAGGCAGTCAGTTCTGGGTGGTATCCCCTGAAATTGGCCTTGATGGCGCTAAAAATATCGACACTTTATTAAGTCCTTATATTCAAGTGCAACCGTCGACTAGCACAACGGCCAGTTATAAATTTAATTTAAACAACCATCCGCAATCACCAGCGGGTGTGACTTTTTACTTACAAAGCTTAAGCAAAAAGTCATTAAAGGTCGGTACTCCTTTGTTATATCGTGGTTTTGAAGTTGGCCGAGTGTCGGCTGTGGAGTTGGGACCATTAGCCGATCGCGTGATCACAACCTTAAAAGTTTCCCCTAAATATGCTTACCTTGTGCGTAAAAACTCGGTTTTTTGGGATATTTCCGGGGTCAATGTTAGCATTGGTTTATCAGGCGCCAATGTAAAAGCAGGCACTATGGACAGTATTTTGCGCGGTGGCATAGCCTTTGCAACCCCAGAAGAAGATGAGTTAGCACCAAAAGCCGTTGCTAAAACCACCTTCTTATTATATAAAGAACCTCAACCAGAATGGTTAACGTGGCAAAAAGCGATACCTCATTAATGGTCGCTAACTATAATCAATAACATAATTACAATGCAGCCATTTTTTGGCTGCATTTTTTCGTAATAAAGCATAAAATCGCTGCGTCATTTTCTAGTACCCCGAGGCTATTTTGCACCCTAACGTTAAGCTGCCATCTGAATTTTTATCTTTAGTCGAATCCACCATGCCGTCTCACTTAAGCATGGAAGAATTTATTTCGGCCTGCCAACGTCCATTGCGTCGTAGTATTCGCGTCAATACCTTAAAAATCTCCGTTGCCGATTTTTTATCTTTAGCGGAAGAAAAACAGTGGACTCTCGAGGCAGTGCCTTGGTGTGATTGCGGATTTTGGCTTGATCGCGCCGACGAAACCGTTCCACTGGGAAATACCGCTGAGCATCTCTCCGGTTTATTTTATATTCAAGAAGCCAGTTCGATGTTACCGGTTACCGCGTTATTGGATAATAATCAACAGCTTGACCTGGTTCTCGACATGGCCGCCGCTCCAGGTTCTAAAACCACTCAAATCGCCGCCGCAATGAAAAATGATGGCGCGTTGGTGGCAAACGAATACTCTGCTAGCCGAGTAAAGGTACTGAGCGCCAATGTGCAGCGTTGTGGCGTACATAACACCGCATTGACGAACTTTGATGCCCGTGTGTTTGGCGGATGGCTTCCTGAACAGTTTGATACCGTTTTACTCGACGCTCCCTGCTCAGGCGAAGGCACTGTCCGAAAAGATGCCGATGCGATGAGCAATTGGAGTTTATCTTCGGTCAGCGAGATAGCCCTCACCCAAAAAGATTTAATTGAAAGTGGTTTTCATGCCTTAAAGCCCAATGGCACGCTGGTGTATTCCACCTGCACATTAAACCTGCAAGAAAATCAACAAGTCTGTCAGCATTTAAAACAGACCTTTGGCGATGCGGTGGAGTTTCAGCCTCTAGGTGAATTATTTAGCGGCGCAGATCAAGCAATGACCGAAGAAGGCTTCTTGCATATTTACCCACAAATCTTTGACAGTGAAGGTTTTTTTGTTGCTAAAATCAAAAAACTTGCTTCTGTCACACCGCCACAAGTCAAAAAACGTTTGGGTCAGTTTCCATTTGAAAAAGCGCCTGAAAAATTAGTTTTAGAGCTGCAAAACTCATTAGACGATACCCTCGCACTTTCTATTCCCAACAGCAGCGAAGTTTGGATCCGAGATAAAGAAGTGTGGTTATTCCCAAGTGCTATGACTCACATGATCGGAGAACTTCGCTTTGGTCGTATTGGGATAAAATTAGCTGAGATACTCAAGCCTTCCAAAAAGCCAAACCAATCACCGTTTCGCTGGCAACATGAAGCGATTATGGCATTAGCCAAGCCAGGTAATGTCACAATGGTTGAATTAAGCCAAGCAGAAGCACGTGAATGGTTTATGGGGCGCGATGTACGGCCTAACCAAACCGGTTCGGGTGAGGTTATTGTCAGTTTTGAACATCAAGTGATTGGACTAGGTAAATGGGTTAGCAACCGGATCAAGAATGGGCTGCCGAGAGAACTGGTGAGAGATAAAAACTTATTCTGATTTTTTAAGCCAATTAGCTTTGCACCAATTAGTTTTGCACCTATTCGCCTTGAATTAATTGATTTTAAAGCGATTGATTTTGAAACGAATAATTCTTGCCGTTATTAATTTTAAACCAATATCGATTGATACCACTTTATGCCGTGTTAGGCATACACAAATTCAATCGATATTGGAATAATTAGAGCGCGAAGGTTAAAGCCAAAACCCCATCATACTCATTATAATTTACGCTTATATTTCTTCCATAAAGTGCATTTCATTGGTTAACACACCCGCTTTTTCACGATGTTTTTCTGTTGCTGGTGATTTTATAAAAGCTTTGGCCACCTTTACATTTTCAACTTTAAAAATGATAAAGACGTTATTGGACTCTCCTTTCCATACGTTTTTTAGTATTAAGCCTGCTTCCTCATAAACTACTGTGCTGACGCGAAAAAAATTCTGCCAAACTTGATAGTCTTGTACTGATTGACGACAAAATAGATACATAGAGAACCCTTACTTCAAAAAAATACTGCCCCGTATATGGTGCAGCGGTGTGCATTAAAATCCAATCGCACACAGGTTTCAACCCTAAATGAAAAAAGATTGATGTAAAACAATTTACCGTTATTCACATGTCCACAAAACAATCTATTTATCATGAAGATACAATCGAACATCGTTTTAATTTAAAAATAAAAACACAGTTAAACATGATGATTTACCCTTAGCCTCTAGATTTAAAGTTGGCTTACCTGTCACTGGTCGATTCAATATCTTATAAAGAGAAAAAACGCATAACATTGACTGCTATGCGCTTCATTTAGGATAATGTATTTAAATCTAGCTTGTGAAACTTAGATTTCGAAACGAATACCAACACTGTAGAAGTTTTCGTCAGCATCGCCGCCGAAGCCATCTGTACGCAGTCCAGCCGATGTACCTGAAGCATAACCATTTTCACCATTACGTAACTCATAAGTGGTGTAAATCGAAGACATTGCCGTTAGTTTGTATTGAACTTCGAAAGTAGTGTCCTTAAGCTCTAATTCATCACCGCCGTCATTTTGCAAATTACGGTAACCAGCACGGAATGCCCAATCATCATTTAAGTCGTAAACCGCGGTAAACTCCATTACTTTATCAGTACTAGTGTTCGCGTAAATACCATCAACTTCATCTTGAGAATACAATGCACCTAACATTAATTTATTTAGGTAGTAACGTGTGCCCACACCCCAGAATTTGTATTCTGCGCCGTCAACGTTTTTACCCGCAACCTTTGTATCGTCAGCTTTAGTCTGTTGGTATGCTACAACAGGTGCCAATGTACCTGCACCGCCCATATCGATGGTGTAACGAAGCGCCGCATTGTAGCCGTAATCTAGATTTGAAGTGTCGTTACCGAAGATGTATGCACCAGAAACGTCTAAGTTACCAATGGTGTTTTGGTATTGCAGAGTGCCGTCTTGACGAAATACTTGTACCGCTGTTTTATCAACCATACTTGCTTGACGCGCCATAGAAACATCTGATGTTGCAAACACATCACCAATGTCTGTGAACATGATCAAACCAGAATCAACACGACCGCCTTTAATTTTACCGTATTCATGTCCATCGATACCGGCCCATACATAACGAGCGGTTAAATCAGAAGATTTTGGATCTAATGAGTTAGCGTATTCCGCTGCCCCAACTTGATATTGTGCTTGACCGATAACGTCAGCATGTTCATTAATAGTTTGAGAACCACTAAGGCCGATACGTCCATCAAACACACCACGAGTATCTTGATCGTTGGTACCTTTGTTTGTGATGTTGTAACCCAAACGGCTGTATAAGTTTACATGAGAACCGTCTTCTGCTTTATAGATATCAGCAGCGCTGGCTGCAGTGGAGAGAAGTAATGCAGGGATTAATGTAGACAGTAGTAACTTTTTCATCATAAAACCTTTAATTATTATATTGTTTTAACCAGCGGTATGCTGATTAAAATCGAATGACTTATCCAAACCTTGTTCTATTTTTTGACATGAATTAAGTTCAAAAAATGAATGCGCTTCCATGCAACCATTTGATACTAATAGAATTATCAATTCCAGGCATAATTTATTCGCCTTTCAAAAGAGACGCTATGAACTGGAATGGCTACAATTTAGGATAAAGTTCCCCTCCCTGCCAAATTTTTTTATTAAAAAGTGTCATAAAAGTGACCACTAACTAATAAAACATCGTGCATAACCGGTGAATGGCACATATTGCGATCAATTAATTAACAATTTAGCTACCTGTTTATTTTTGTCACGAATTAATTGATTTAAGGTCAATATCAATGTTTGAGTAAGATATGGATGATTATTTAGGAGCTAGTTAACAATCCATCCTATCGTAGGAGCTTTATTGCACTGGATAAGATTGTTTATAATTCAAATAATTTACAATGCGAATAATGAAACTAAGTAATTATACTCAGTGTATTTCTCAATTTTTAGGCACAAAAAAACCTCCGAAGAGGCTTTTGTACAAGAACGTCAATGCTTAACTCTGCACTTGAGATTAATCGTTCAAGTAGATACCATCTTTTTCGATACGAATTTTACCGTCTTTATACAAACCGCCGATGGTCTTTTTAAAGGTGCCTTTACTGGTTCTGAATACGGTAAAGATCGCTTCTGGGGTCGACTTATCACTTAATGGTAGGAAGCCGCCTTTGGTTTGTAGCACATGCATCACCTTTTCACTCAGGTCATCCATTTTTGCTACACCAATTTTTTGCAACGATAAGTTAATGCGGCCATCTTCTCGGATCGCTTTGATATAGCCTTTTAATCGCTTACCAACAAATAACTTACCAAACACATCCGATTTAAAGATCACGCCCCAATGCTCGCCATGAATAATGGCTTTAAAACCAAGGTCGGTACGTTCGGCAATCAACAATTCAACTTGCTGATTAATCTCATAATTGGCGGGTGTTTTATCTAACAGCTTATTGAATTTAGTGGTACCTACAATGCGGCCCGATGCCGAATCCGAATAGACATACACCAGAATATTTTGTTCTTCGTTTAGAGGTACACGCTGGTTACTAAATGGGATCAACAAATCTTTTTTATCAATTCCCCAATCAACAAATGCGCCAATATTATTAACCCCGACCACATGCATCATGCCCCATTGCCCTACTTGAGCGATCGGAGTTTCTGTGGTGGCTGACAATTGATTATCTGAATCAAAATACAACATCACATCGACATCACTACCCACCTCAATACCATCGGGTGCGAACTTGTTTGGCAGTAATACTGAACCGAAATCATCGGCATCAAGGAAGTAACCAAAATCGGTTTTTTTAGTGACATTAAGGGTGTTGATTTGACCAATATTAATCATGGAGGCTCTTTTTGTTTTTACGGATAGTGATAATGTCGCCCTTTATGCTCATACTGAAATAAAGGGCGACTAAAAATGACCATCCAATTATACGTGATTTACTCATGATTACGTAAAGTAAATCCGATTATTTTATCTTGTTAACCTTTCTAGTTTGCCGCTAGTGCCTTTACCGACAAAGTCAGCTCAAAAATAGCTACGGGATCCTCCCCATTTAAGCTAGGACACAGCGCGGTAATGGTGACAGGTTGATTAACTCGCACCCCCGTTTTCACTGTTTCGGATAACATTTGATCAATCAGTTTGCCGTCGTGACACACAAACACCACGTCATCTTCTGGCCGAGCTAAAAACTCAGCTTTCACTGCTTTAAATGCGAGTGAGATTTTTTGCCCCATCTGCTCAGATTTACTAATGGCTAAAAAGCCCCCTGCGGCATCTGCGCCCACCGCCAATGCGCCAAAATACATACTATTAAGATGATTTTTAGTCGGTTTATTTAACGGGATTTTTATTTCAACCGTTTCTTGGGTGATCTTAATGATCTCAGGTTTGCAATAGCCGATCATCGGCACAAGTTGCTCTCCAAAATAACTAAGATGCTGATTTGCGGTTGTTAGAATATCCATTTCTATCCCTCTTATTTTTATTCGATTTAAGATCTCACCATGTCGGACCAGTTAACGTTTAATTAACATCCAAGTCAACGGACAAAGTTCTAAGTTGTTAAGCGCATAAAAAAACCGACCTAATAAATGGTCGGTTTGTGATAGCGCTTTCATTCAAATTGGAACGGTATTTATAAACCGGCCAGCACTTGCAAGCTTTCATGCTCGAGTAAAACATCTCGAATTTTAGGGTATTGGGCTAATTTCTGGCAATACACCACACAAGGTTTATTGGCTTGTTGAGCCGATTTTAACGCCTGATGGATCAATATCACCACAGCTTCATGCTCTGGGTTAAATAATGACCCTAATGCCGCACTGGTTTGATCTGCGCCAATGGTTAATTGAGTCAGATTATTGGTATTAACCACCATGCCATCAAAATATTGCAATAAGCGATCAGCCAATAAAACAGACGCGGGTGCATCACAACAAAACAATACTTTTAAGCCATTTAATCCGCGAGGTAGACCTTGTACGGCAAGACGGTCGATAATAGTTGCGGCATCACTTAACGCTCGAACAAAGGGCACCACAATGTCAATATCCAGTCCCTTTTCTCTCAACTGTTTGATAACCCGACATTCGAGTTCAAAAGAGTGGGTATGCTGATTCGATGCAAAACGTGCGACTCCGCGCAAACCAATGGCAGGGTTAACTTCTTGATCTTCAATCTGACCACCTAATAAAGCGCTATAACGGTGGCTGTCGGTATCGGATAAACAAATTCGTATATCTTGATGCGAAGGTTGGATCGCCGAGTTGATCACCTTGACTAAGGTTTCGACAAAATGCTTATCAATGACATCGGCGCTTAATGTGTCTTCACCCACGATAGCAGACAGTTGCGCTTTGTCTGATACGCTTAACGTCTCAAGCTGTAAACCAATTTCAGGATGATAACCAATACGCTCGCAAATCAAATCACTCAACGACACAAATAAATGCTGTGCGTCTGGCAGAACGCTATCGGCGTGAGATGACAATACATCACCCAACTGTAAATTATTTGGGATCTTCCCATCGTTTGTTTGAGACATAACTACTCCATTAAATACATCTGTATATAAAGAAAATACTGATCAAACCATCACAAAACAAGCGAAAAAATCAATAGATTGGAGTAAATAGAAAAAAATAGCCTGAATTCACTCATTCTTATGGAGAAAAACCTGATTGGACGTTTATTCCCTTGGCCATTTCCGTTATCTTTAGCGGGTGTATTTTATCAATAAGACAGTCGAATGACACAAGTACAAACAGACGAACTAAGAACTCTAGCACTCGGCCCAATGCCGACCCCATTAGAATTAACTCAAGCACACCCATTGTGCGACTCTGTTGCCGAGCATATCGATCATTCTCGCCGTCAGATCGAAGCGATCCTTGCGGGGAATGACCCTCGTTTATTAGTGGTCGTGGGCCCATGCTCAGTACACGACACTGAAGCTGCACTGGATTACGCGCAACGCTTAAATGAGCTGCAAGCACAATATAAAGATCAATTGTTGATTGTCATGCGTACCTATTTTGAAAAGCCACGCACTATCATTGGCTGGAAAGGTTTAATTTCTGATCCCAATCTTGATGGCAGTTACGCTTTAGAAGCGGGTTTAAATAAAGCGCGTAAATTGCTATTGGATATCAATACTCTTGGCCTTGCTACCGCGACTGAATTTTTAGATATGGTCACCGGTCAATATATCTCTGATTTGATATCTTGGGGAGCCATTGGCGCTCGCACGACTGAATCGCAAATTCACCGTGAAATGGCCTCAGCGTTATCTTGCCCTGTTGGGTTTAAAAACGGTACTAACGGTAATGTGAAAATTTCAACCGATGCCATTCGCGCCGCGCAATCCTCACATTATTTTTGCTCACCCGATAAAAATGGTCGTATGACAGTTTACCGCACCGCGGGCAACCCACATGGTCATGCCATTTTACGCGGAGGTGATACCGGCCCTAACTTTGATGCCGAGTCGGTAGCACAAGCTTGTCAGCAATTGGCCGATGTTGAATTAACGCCGCGTTTGATTGTCGATTTTAGCCATGCCAACTGTCAAAAACAGCATCGTAAACAATTGGATGTTGCCCAAGATATTTGCCAACAAATTGAAAGTGGTTCGACTTACATTGCCGGTATTATGGCGGAAAGCTTTATTAAAGAAGGCAATCAACCAATGACGGATCTCGATAACCTCACTTATGGTCAATCGATTACCGATCCATGCTTAAGCTGGGATGACACGGTAACCATGTTAGATATGCTCGCCGCTTCAATCAAAAAGACAGTTGTAAAATAACCAACCTATACCCAAAGTAAAACCGGTATAGCAACCAACAAATTAAGAAAGGATAAACCCATGCCTTCATTTGATATTATTTCTGAAGTAGATAGCGTTGAAGTACGTAACGCTGCGGAAAACGCCAACCGTGAACTTGATACTCGCTTTGATTTTCGTAATGTAGAAGCAAAATTTGAGTTTAAAAACGACATCGTGAAGCTTTCTGCTGAAAACGATTACCAACTGGGTCAGATGATGACTATGTTGCGCGGTCAATTGGCGAAGCGTGGTGTCGATGCTAATGCGGTCGATTTAAAAAAAGCAGAACAGACCGGTAAAATGCACACTCAAGAAGCCAGTTTTAAACAAGGCATCGAAACCGATGTAGCCAAGAAAGTGGTTAAGCTTATCAAAGAAGCGAAGCTTAAAGTTCAAGCGTCAATCCAAGGTGACAAAGTACGGGTAACGGGCAAAAAACGTGATGATTTGCAACAAGCTATGAGCGCGATTCGCCAGTCGGAACTAGAGCAACCTTTCCAGTTTAATAACTTTAAAGATTAAGCTTTCTAGTTAACATTTACGGACCTAAAAAGCCTGACTTCATTTTATTTTGAAGTCAGGCTTTTTTTATCTCTATGCTCAATATTGATAGATCTTTAAACTTGTTGAATTAGATTGCTTCAACTAAAAACAAAAACCTGTCACAGGCTAACACGCCACAAATAAATCCATAAATTCATTCACTGGCATGGCTTCTAATGTTTTCTGATCGGTACACGCTTCTACAATCTGTTGCGCTTTACTTGGTACAAAACGGGTTTTGAGGTTGCGCTCAAACTTACTTTCAAGCACAGGGATCCCCTCTTCACGGCGACGACGGTGGCCAATAGGATACTCAACTTCAATCTTATCGGTAGAGGTACCATCTTTAAAGAACACTTGTAGCGCATTGGCAATTGAGCGCTTGTCAGGATCAAGGTAATCGGTGGTGTATTGGCTATTTTCTTGGATCACCATTTTATCGCGTAATACATCAATACGATGATCGGCTTGATGGAAGCTATCTTCATAATGCTCTTCCTCTAAATCACCATGGATTAATGGCACCGCGATCATATATTGCAAACAATGGTCACGATCAGCTGGGTTGGCCAAATCGCCAGTTTTTGAAATGATCCGCACTGCCGATTCATGGGTGGTGACTTCGATTCGTGCGATATCATCAAAACGATCTTTGACGCTATTATGCAATGTTACCGCACATTCAACCGCGGTTTGTGCATGGAATTCGGCTGGGAACGATAACTTAAATAAAATATTATCCATCACATAGCTCTCAAAGCCTTGGCTCATCTTAAACGCTTCACCGTTAAACAATACATCGTTAAAGCCCCAAGTTGGTGCGGATAATACCGAGGGTAACCCCATTTCGCCTTTCATGGTGATCATGGCTAAACGCACAGCGCGCGAGGTGGCATCCCCTGCTGCCCACGATTTACGCGAACCCGCATTTGGCGCATGACGATATGTACGCAACGCACATCCATCAACCCAAGCTTGTGATACCGCATCAACAATTTGATCACGACTGCCGCCAAGTATTTTAGTAACGACCGCCGTTGAAGCCACCCGCACCAGTAATACATGATCAAGTCCTACGCGGTTGTAGCTATTTTCCAGAGCTAATACTCCTTGAATTTCATGGGCTTTGATCATCGCCACCAGCACATCTTTCATGTTTAGTGGCGCTTTGCCTTGAGAAACCGCCACTCGGCTTAAATAATCAGCGGTGGCTAAAATGCCGCCTAAGTTATCTGAAGGATGCCCCCATTCTGCCGCCAGCCAAGTGTCATTAAAATCTAACCAACGGATCATACAGCCAATATTAAACGCACCGGCCACCGGATCAAGCTCATAAGCGGTACCTGGTACTTTTACCCCATTACGCACTGTTGTGCCGGGTACAATTGGGCCTAAATGCTTAGTACAGTCAGGAAATTTTAATGCCAGTAAGCCGCAACCTAGTGTATCGATTAAGCAATTGCGCGCGGTGTTTAAAGTTTCGGGTGAAGTGATTTCTGCCTCTGTTACATAATCGGCAATTTGCAGTAATAACGCATCCGGTTGTGGGCGATGGTTGACTTCAGCTTGATTGATTTGATTTGTCATTATGTTGAATTCCTTTCGATTTTTTAACTGTGATATGCGTAAGCTCGATTTTTATAAATAATCTCGAAAACCGTTATGGCCGTTGCTCTATTGGCAACCATTGTTGATGCTCTGGGCCTACATAATCGGCACTTGGGCGAATAATTCGGTTATTAGCACGCTGTTCAAACACATGCGCCGCCCAACCAGTTAAGCGACTCATTACAAATATTGGAGTGAATAGCTTGGTTGGAATATCTAAGAAGTGATACGCAGAGGCATGGAAGAAATCGGCATTACAAAACAGGTTTTTCTCCCGCTTCATCACTGCTTCAACTCTTTCAGATACCGCATACAAATGGCTATCTCCAACCGATTCCGATAACACTTTTGACCAATGCTTGATCAATGCATTACGCGGATCCGATTCACGATAAATCGCGTGACCAAAGCCCATCACTTTTTCTTTATTCGCCAACATGTTCATCAATTCATGCTCGGCTTGCTGAGTTGAATGCCATTGCTCGATCATCGCCATCACTGCTTCATTCGCCCCGCCATGTAACGGCCCACGCAAAGTGCCAATTGCGGCGGTAATACAAGAATGAATGTCCGATAAAGTAGATGCGCACACTCGCGCGGTAAAGGTCGAGGCATTAAATTCATGCTCGGCGTATAGCACCAATGAACAATGCATCACTTGACGTTGTAATTCGGTGCTAGGTTTATCGGTCAGCATTTTAAGAAAATAACCACCAATACTGTCTTCAGTTTGATCATCCGTTTCAATACGAACACCGTCATGGCTAAAGCGATACCAATAACAAATGATGGCTGGAAATAACGCTAACATTCGCTCGGTAGCATCTAATTGCTGCGAAAAATCCTCTTCCATTTCAAGATTACCCAATATAGAACAACCAGTGCGCATCACATCCATTGAGTGAGCATTCGCTGGGATCAACTCTAATGCCGCAATTAACGCTTGAGGTAAACCGCGCAATGATTTGAGTTGTTGAAGATAGCTTTCAAGCTCAAGACTATTTGGAAGGTGACCGCGTAACAATAAATGCGCCACTTCTTCAAACTGAGCATGCTGAGCCAGATCGGTAATATCATAACCGCGATAAGTTAAACCGGTCCCTGTTTTCCCCACGGTACATAAGGCTGTTTGCCCAGCACTTTGGCCGCGTAAACCGGCTCCAGATAAAGCCGTTTTGCTTGACTGTGTGTTTTGTTGTATTGGATCGGAAGCCGCGAGCGATTCTTGAAAATTTGAAACGTTAGCAGTAGACATACAAACATCCTTTTAGCGTTATTGGTTCAAAGTATGACAGTGAAGATCTTTGCCTTCTGTTTATCGTCATTGTTGTTGTTATTTTTTCATTTCTTTAATACATTACGATTTAAACAGTTGATCTAATTTATCTTCATAATGATGGTAGTTAAGGTATTGGTATAGTTCGTCGCGAGTTTGCATTTTCTCAAGCACTGCGCTTTGATCGCCATTTTGGCTGATTGACTGATAGACAGTTTCAGCCGCTTGATTCATGGCTCGAAAAGCACTTAATGGATATAACACCATTTCAACCCCATGCTCGCCTAACTCTTGTTGATTAAATAAAGG
The DNA here is from genome assembly GCF_014694465.1 of Vibrio sp. S11_S32. Lineage (NCBI taxonomy): Bacteria > Pseudomonadati > Pseudomonadota > Gammaproteobacteria > Vibrionales > Vibrionaceae > Vibrio > Vibrio sp. S11_S32. The sequence goes on from NZ_JAAUWS010000004.1 coordinate 99,746, forward strand.
GGTTTGGCCGAATTCGGTAATGTTGGCTAAGATCGGCACCTTTACTGCGCGGGAAAATTGCTGATATTGTTCTAACGTTAAAATTGCTTCAGGAAAAATCATATCTGCTCCGGCTTCAACACAAGCCACCGCACGCTCAATTGCTGCGTCCATCCCTTCAACGGCTAGCGCATCGGTACGCGCCATGATCACAAACTGAGGATCAATACGCGCATCGACCGCTGACTTAATTCGGTCAACCATTTCAGCCTGTGACACAATCGCTTTATTCGGACGATGTCCACAACGTTTTTGCGCCACTTGATCTTCAATATGAACCGCAGCCACACCCCCTTTTTCCATCGCTTTAATGGTTCTGGCAATTGAGAATGTGCCCCCAAAACCGGTATCGATATCCACCAGCAAAGGCAAATCACAGGCATTAGTAATACGTTCGGCGTCAATTAACACATCGTTTAAGGTGGTGACACCCAAATCTGGCAGTCCATAAGAGGCATTCGCCACCCCCGCGCCAGACAGATAAATGGCTTGGTGCCCTGCTTGTTTGGCCATCATGGCGCTGTAGGCATTGATGGCTCCAACAATCGCTAATGGTTGAGCTTGCTTGACTGCCGCTCGAAATTTTGCACCTTGACTCATAATGTTTCCCTTATTAATTAGTAGATGTGCCGCTGTTAATCGTTGTGCCGTGTATATTGACGCTAACGCGAATAAGATATATACCCGTCTTACTTGAAGCTGCAGCTTTGTTGGCTGCGCTAACTCACCCCAATCACTTAGGCAGCTAAGCTCATGGGGCTTCGTTTACTTGCCGCCTCACTGCTACTTCAATTACTTTGGGTATAAACGGATGTTATTGCTCAAGTTGCGCTTCTATTATCTTGCGGCTGGCGGCAATATGACGTCGCATTAACATCTCAGCCAACTCTTCATCTTTATTTCGCAGTGCTTGTAAAATGAAGTAATGCTCATCTAATGCGCGTTTCGGCCGCGCAGTTCGAGTGGCTGACTGCAAACGATACATACGAACAAGATGATAAAGCTCACCGCATAACATATTGATTAATTGTTTATTTTTACTGGCAAGAATAATTTGATAATGGAAATCAAAGTCGCCATTTTGTTGGAAGTAGGTTTCGCCATCGACTTGCTCAATATGTTCGGCATGTGCTTCTAATACTTGCTTAAGCTGCTGCCAAGTTTCTTCTGTCATAAAACGCGCCGCTAATCGCGCCGCCATGCCTTCTAACGCTTCACGCACTTGATACAACTCAATCAATTTTTCTGGCGTCAGTGTGATCACTCGAGCGCCAACATGGGGAATACGTTCAATAAGCCCTAATCCCTCGACTCGCATAATGGCTTCACGCAACGGGCCTCGACTGACTTGTAAGCGTCGCGCCACTTCTGGCTCTGAAATTTTGTATCCTTGAGCAATGGTGCCATCAACAATATTTTCAATCAGGTATTCCGTTAGGCTAAATGATTTGGTTTCATCTTTTTCACCCGTTTCATTAGGGCGTATTGCATCAGGGGTTGGCATATTCATTTAACTACTCTATCTATTGTTTGAATGACCGTTATAAATTCAATGACTGTCAACAATCTATCGGATTAACCCCTTTATATGTTACGAAACAGTTAATATCAATCTGTTATTGTTGACAATGCGATAACAATCACTAATTTTTCGCATAAAAAAACACCAGCCGCATGACTGGTGTTTATTGGTTATTAGCATCGTTCTTGGTGAAGAATTACTCTTTTATGCTAGGCGCTGCTTCTGGTTTGACCCCCAACTTCTTGATCAATGCATTGAGTTCATCTAATTGTTTCTGCTTGTTATTCAAGCTATTAGTCAATTTTATAGTTTGCTCTTTGGCTAACTTTTCTTTGGCACAAGAATCTGATTTAGGATCCCAACTGGTACCATCTTTAAATAACTTACATTGTTCAGTGAAGTTTTTAGTCTGGGCGATTAACTTCTCACGAGTTGTCGACAATTTCGTAATATCAGTTTGTAGCGCGCCTTGTTTAACAAACAATTCATGTGACTGCTCGTACATATCCGATTGCAGTTCTGTGGTTTTGGCTAATTCTTTATTTTCTGTTTTTAGCACTACTGCTTTTTTCTTTTGCACCACTAAGGTTTTTTCAACCTTTTGTTGTGTTTGCTTTAGTTTTTCTAATTCAGCCGTTAAGTCTGCTATCTTTTGCTTATCATCTTTACTTTCCGATTTATAGGTTTGAAACGCTTCCACTTCTTTTGATAGATCCGCTTGCAAATCTTGGGCTTTTTGTTGCCATTGCTTTACTTGTTGCAACTGTTTTTGTTGAACTTGTTGGTTTTGTTGTAAAGACGCATCTTGGGTTGAAGATACAATAGAATATGTCACTGCCGAGCCGACTATCACACCCAACAGGCCTACCAAACTAATGTGTTTTTTATTGATCATTGCCGACACCGTACATCCTATCTATTGATTACTTACATATTCAGTAAAAATAACAATACTCAAACTTGAACATTATCGAATTAATTCACTTATCACCACAATGGAGATATACACCCCAAAGCAGCCTAATAAGCCGTAAATGATCCACTGCTGCACTTTCGCATTAGCACGATAGCGGATCAATAAATACGCAAGAGCAGCAAAAACAGCGATAAAAATAAGTCTGATCATGGTTACCCCTCTTACTTAATTATTATGAAGTGTTGGTATAACATGCTGATAGTATTATTACTTTATCTCAACGCAAGTTTTTCAGATTGTTTGCTTTTTTGTTCACATTTTACGCTTTTATTTTTACTTCAACTTAATTATTGGCTATCTAACGCAAGCTTTATCCCTAATGATACCAGCACCACCCCAGTCACGCCTTCCATCCATTTCATCGCCGATGAGTTTTGTACCCAATTTTTAGCTGAATGGATCATAGTGGCAATTCCACATTGCCATACCATCGCGATCACAAAGTGGATCGATGCCATTAATAATGATTGTAGCAGTGGAGAGTATTCTGGATTGATAAACTGCGGTAAAAAAGCGAGATAAAACACCGCTGTTTTCGGGTTCAATACGTTGGACAATAACCCTTCGCGGAACGAACGCTTGATACTGGCGCTTTGTTTGATAGTGACATTTCCAATCTCAAGCTTGCCTTGCCCTTTCCAAACACCAATCAAACTGGTGATACCTAAATACACCAAATAAGCCGCGCCAATCCATTTCATAATATGAAACAGTTGCGCCGATTGCAGCAAAATAGCCGAGATCCCAATCGCCGATAACGTCGCATGCACAAACAAGCCACAACAGATACCTAAGCTGGTTATGCAACCATGCACACTGCCGTTACGAGTAGTGTTACGAATAACGATGGCGGTATCTAAACCTGGGGTTAACGTCAATATGGTGATAGTAACTAAAAATGCACTGGCATTGATGATGCAGAGATCCATGAAGATGTCACGTCCTTTAAGTTGAATATTGAAAAAGTTGTGGGATGAATAAGTTTTATATCAGCCTGCAAGAGAGATTGAAATCTTTTTTAACTGAATCATCAATAACATTTCAACAAAGATACATAGCGGTTCGACTGCCGCTTCGCTAAGATACGCAGAGACAATAGAATAACGAAACCGTCAATGTCATTTCCGAGACTATAGGGATATTATGAGCCATTATCAAAAACTGGTGCAACACACTCTCAAGATCGCAAATTTTAACCATTTAGCCGCTATTTCTGGCTGGGATCAAGCTGCCGTTATGCCAAGTGGTGGCAATCAAGCTCGCTCGAACGCGATGGCAGAACTTTCGGTGCTATTGCATCAACTCAATACCGAGCCGCAGCTTGGTGACTGGTTTGCCCAAGCCGAGCAAGAAAACTTAAATCACCGCGAGCAAGCCAGTTTGCGTGAAATGAAACAACGCTGGCAACAAGCCACTATACTGCCGCAAGATCTGGTGCAAGCGAAATCACTGGCAGGTTCAAAGTGTGAACACGCTTGGCGCACTCAACGTAAAAATAATGATTGGCAAGGTTATGCTAAAAACTGGCAGCAAGTGGTCAATCTTTCACAACAAGAAGCGCAGATCCGCGCTGAAGCCAATAACAGTAATAACCAAGGTACAAACTGCACACCTTATGATGCGATGCTGTCTTTGTATGAACCTGGCACCACCACTCAATCGTTAGATGTAGTATTTAACAATGTCAAAACTTGGTTGCCAAACTTGATTGATAGCGTGATTGACCAACAAGCACAGCAAACGATCATTCAACCGCAAGGACCATTTTCGACTGCCAAGCAAAAAGAGCTCGGCTTAGAGATCATGACATTGTTACAGTTCGATTTTAATCACGGGCGATTAGATGAAAGCGTGCATCCATTTTGCGGTGGTGTACCAACAGATGTCCGCATTACCACTCGTTATGATGAAGCCGATTTTATGCAAGCCTTAATGGGGGTGGTACATGAAACTGGTCATGCGCGATATGAGCAAGGTTTGCCAAAACAATTTGCCGGACTGCCCGTTGGTGAAGCCCGTTCAATGGGGATCCACGAATCTCAATCGCTATTTTTTGAAATGCAGCTAGGCCGCAGCCCTGAATTTATTCAACATCTATCCAATATGGCGGCATCGTCGTTCAGTGGTCACAACGATGCAGCCTTTAGTCAACAGAACTTCCAAAAGCTCTACACTCGGGTAGAAAAAGGCTTTATTCGAGTCGATGCCGATGAACTGACCTATCCTGCTCATGTGATCTTACGCTATGAGATTGAGCGTGACTTAATCAATGGTAAAATCGGCTACCAAGACATCCCTGAATTATGGGATCAAAAAATGCAAGACTACCTTGGCATTAGCACCAAAGACAATTATCAAAACGGTTGTATGCAGGATATTCACTGGACCGATGGCGCATTTGGTTACTTCCCGTCATACACTCTTGGCGCCATGTACGCGGCGCAATTTATGGCCAGCATGAAACAAAGCGTCGATGTGAGCGCCGCGATCCAATCCAGCAACCTGGCCCCTATCTTTAATTGGTTGGAAAGTAATATTTGGAGCCAAGGAAGTTTGTATAATACTGATGATTTAGTGACGAAAGCGACCGGTGAGGTACTCAATGCCGAGCACTTTAAACGACATTTAGAAACGCGCTATTTACGATAACTAGGATAAATAATATGATCACTTTCTCAACCAATTTCGGCGAGATTGAAATTGAATTAAACCGTGCGAAAGCACCCGTCAGTGCGCGTAATTTCTTACAGTATTGTCAGGATGGCTTTTACGATGGCACTATTTTTCACCGAGTGATTGATGGTTTTATGATCCAAGGTGGCGGTTTCACACCGGATATGCAAGAAAAGACCACTCGCGATCCGATCACCAATGAAGCCAATCGTGGCCTGAAAAATGTGATTGGCAGTATTGCGATGGCAAGAACCGAAGCGCCGCATTCTGCTACTGCGCAGTTTTTTATCAATTTAGATAATAACGACTTCTTAGATCACACCGCCACCACCAATTTAGGTTGGGGTTATGCGGTATTTGGGCAAGTCAGTGCCGGAATGGAAGTGGTAAACGCGATCGCTAAAGCGAAAACCACCAGTCAACGAGAGCATGATGATGTGCCATGTGAGCCCATCATCATACAAAAAGTGACGGTTCAGCTTTAGTTTTAGTTTTAGTTTTAGTTTTAAGCTTAGAGTTCGTTTCTAGCCATTAAGAAATCGACGCAAAATACGCTTCAATCTGTGCTTGCGTCATTTCTTGAGTTTGATTTGAAAAACAATAGTACTCTGGGCGTTGGTCGCTGAAATATTGCATCGTCATAGCCAGGTTTTCAATATCGGAAAATAACCCAACTGGCATATTATAGCTTTTCGTTTTATTGAAACGATAAAAAAGATGGGTGCCACATTGGCGGCAAAAGCCTCGGGTTGCCCACGCTGATGATGCGTATTGTTGAATATTGTCAGCACCCTCAAACTTAACCTCAGTGCCACATTGAACCGCAAGCAATGGTCCGCCGCCCCACGTTCGGCACATATTGCAATGGCATACGGTAAACTTAGGATCAAGCTCGCTAACCTCGACTTTCACTGCGCCACATAAACATTGTCCTACATTGTTATTCAAATCTGACATTTTCATTTTATCCTTAAAGTATGTACCTAGTGGCTTATTGATTAAGACCGAGTTCTTGTTGTATCCGCTTGGTTAAACCCAGAGACACTAAGCGATATGATTCTGTAATGTAATATTTTAGTTCTTCGTCTAACTCGCCGGTGGTATCGGTTTGTTGTATCCACTTCATACCGCGACTAGCAAAATATGGCGCAGGTCGATAACCTTCATGATCACGCAAAAATAGAAAGTTTTGCTCGGACGTTTTAAAAGTATAAGCCGGATTATCATCTGACCCCCACCCGCCAATCGCAAACACTTTTCCGCCTACTTTCCAAACATGGGCATTATGCCATTGCATCACATAGGTGGTTGCTGCCAACGATCCACAAAACTGATTGAATTTATTGTCATCCATACACTTTGATTCCATGTTTAATGATAACTCAGTAAATCACACTAAAACTTGACGAGTATTCTTGATGTAATGATGGATCTGCCGTTCGGTTTTTGGATCGATCATTTCATCGGGTCGGCAATTATTTGGGCATGCCATTCTCGGTGTCGTGCCAAATAATCGGCAGATCAACGGGCGCTCTTCATACACCGTACAACCATTCGGGCCTAAATGAACACAATTATAGTCATCTAATGCGGCATCATGTTCGGCATCCGTTTTCACCGGCAGACGAGACATTTCTTCAGAAGACGTTGTCACCGGACCACAGCAGTCGTGACAACCGGGTTTACACTCAAACGATGGAATACGTTCACGCAAATACGCAATCACTTCTCGGTTGTTATTCATAAGGCTTACCTTTTTCGTTTGTATTCTATTTGCTTATTTCGCCTAATTGTACGCTGCTGACGTATAAGTATAGTCATCGATTTTAGCGCAACAAAAAAGGAGCTAAATTTCTCTAGCTCCTTTGGGTAACCATTAACGATTTAAGCAATACGGTTTACTTATAAAAAGCTTCAACCGTGCCTTTTAGTGTTATCAACATTGGTTGACCACGACGATCAAGCGCTTTAGGTGAAGGGATTTTAACCCAACCTTCACTAATGCAATATTCTTCAACATCGAAACGCTCTTTACCATTAAGTGTAATACCAATGATATGCTCGAAGCATTCAGCCACATGGTGTGGGCTGCGTGGATTACCAGAAAGATGATCAGGTAAAGCTGGTTGTGATGTAGTGTCGTTCATGTTCGTGACCTGTGTAAGATAGAAAGTGCGTCATTGTAGTCAATATCAGCCTTACGCTCAAGGAATGTATCCGTCTCTGACAGACTTAAGCGGCAGTTTTGTGGATTGTTAGCGGCCTCACTTAAACGCCATTGACGCACACTTATCATTCTTATAAAAAATTAATTCTGTGCAAAGCACTTATCGTTGTCAGATTACACCGGCTTTAATTTACAAAACACCACCAGTATCAAGGTTATCGTTATTACTCCCATAAGTAGCAACAGAGCCGTGATGAAATACCACTGGATTGCATAATTTAAAACTAGATATTGGTACAATTGAGAACCCGCAATACCAAGTATCACTGAAAAGATAATAGTACGATTGCTAAGTTGAGATACCCCTTTACAGCTTGGGCACTTATATGGCGTCCATCTTGTTATCAAGAGCAGTTTAATTGGATTACAACGCTTTTTACAATGTGGGCAGTTTATCATTCTAACGTCCTGTTTAGAAAAAATGCTCTTTATTTAATGCTTTCCGACCATACAGCAAACTCATTGCCACTAGGCTCGGTAAAATGGAAACGACAACCGCCGGGATCATGCTGATCCATAGTCTCTCCTTTTTGATCTGATTATCACGGCAATGACGGATGTTAATTGACACGGTTAGAGCATTAACTTTCGCTCATTAAGACATTCATGTGAGCCCATTTCGAATTCACGACAAATCCATGGACGGTTTTCATAAATAGTGCACATGTAATTATCTCGATCCATTGCCGAGCACCAACCATCATCTAAGCGTAGCATGGTTTCACCGCCCCATTGATCATAAGCAATATGCTCTTCAGGCACGCCAGTGTCGGTAATGATCATGACTTCTAATCGGCAGCAACAGGCTTGGCAATTAGAACAAGCAACTTGGTCATCTGGAATATTTTTAACATTGATGGTCATGATTCACTTCATTTTTAAATTCGATTTGTATCCCTCTATATTACGCTAAAAACCAATCTTTAACGTAAAAGTCTCTTTTATGGGCAAAAAAAAGCGCCACCCTAAAGTCGCGCTTTGATTGTTTCTTTTGACCAACAAGTTTTATAACCAACTCATTTGATCGCCAGTCCGCTTATAAGTCAGTTAACTTATAAGAAATGGAAAGTGGCACTAACGGTATAGGTGTTGGCTTTAAATTTATCGAAACCAAAACTGTTGTAAGCCGCACCTATTGATAATGAACCACCAGGAATACTATCAAATATTGTGTATTCGATACCCGCACCATACATCATGTCGTAGCCGTCATCATTGCCAAGCATTCCACCACTGATATCGTATTTATTGGCACCAAGTTTGCCATAAAACTCAAATGGCCCAAGATTAATACTCGGTTTAATGCCAAGATAAAGTGCACTTAAATCGGAACCTTGAGCTTCACCCAAATCCCAATAACCAGCCTCTACCCCAATGAAAGGAAGAATACCAGTACCGACATTTAAACCGTATACGTTATGGTTGTCTGCACCATTTTGGGTGTAATTAGCCACACCATAGTTTGCCCCCGCGTATAACCAAGAATCAGCAGAAGCTGAGGTGGCAACCGTTGCAAGAGCTAAGGCTAATAATGTTCTTTTCATATCGATTCCTTCGAAATTTATGCGAGCTGCCTCGCGCTTTGTTATTTTCACATATAATTCAGGACTTACTTATTGAAATCAAGTAAAAACACCAACAATTACATTACTTTTACTTTTATCCCTTTAAACTTAACAAGCATCAATGGCAATTTTAACCCGTTTATCGGACACCGGATACGGCGTGCCGAGCTGTTGGGCAAAGAAACTGACTCGTAACTCTTCGAGCATCCAGCGAATTTCTTTAACGTTCTCAGGGACTTCTACCCCTTTCGGGATCTTGCTTAATAGCTGTTTATAATCTTTTACTGCCGATTCGACTTTTAACATATGCAAGCGATCTCGGTTTGGATCGATCGGCAGTTTTTCCATCCTACGTTCTATTGCTTTCATATAACGCAAAATATCCGGCAGACGCTTCCAACCGCATTCGGTGGCAAAACCTTTAAAAATGAGCCCTTCCACTTGCGCTTTAATATCAGATAACGCAAACGCCATAGTGAAATCCACTTTACCTTTGAGCTTTTTATTAATACTAAATGCGGTGGTTAAAATGGTTTCAACTTGTTCGGCAATATCTACCACGGTATCGCCCAGTTCAGCTCTAACATGTTCTTTTAAAGCTTCGAATTGCTCTGGTTGCCACACCAAACCACCTTTTTGTTCGATCAGCTTATCAATACCACAGGCAATGCAATCATCAATCAAATCCAGCACTCGGCCATAAGGGTTAAAGTACAAACCCAATTTCGATTTATTCGGCAAGTTACTGTGCAGATATTTAATGGGTGATGGCACATTAAGCAAAATAAGGCGGCGCTGTCCTGCCTTCATTGCTTGTTGTTGCTCTTGTTCAGTTTCAAACAGTTTGATCTCGACACTGTCTTTGCTGTCCACCAGCGCTGGGTACGCTTTGACTTCAAAGCCACCGCGTTTTTGCTGATAAACCGTTGGCAGCTCACCAAAACTCCAAGTATGTAAGCCTTGCTGCTCGATATCGTCATCGGCAACTTTGGATAAAGTCTGCTGTACTTTCTCTTTAAGACTTTCTTTTAGTTCATATAAATCAGAATGTTCTTTCAATTTACGCTTACGGTGATCGACCGCGCGGAACGTCACTTTTAGATGATCAGGAATTTGTTCTAACTGCCAGTTTTCTCGTTTGATCTCAACACCAGTAATACGGCGCAATTCTTTTTCTAACGCATCTAACAGTGGTAATTCCATTGCCTTTTCTTGAGATGACACCCTTGATAGAAAAGCATCGGCATAGTTTGGTGCTGGCACAAAGTTACGGCGTAGCGTTTTTGGTAGCGACTTAATCAAGCTCACCACTAACTCATGTCGTAGCCCTGGGATCTGCCAATCAAAACCTTCTTGGCTAATCTGATTTAAGATCGGCAATGGGATATGCACGGTGACACCATCCCGATCTTGATCAATAGCCGCTTGCCCTGGTTCAAATTGATAGCTTAATTTAAGCTTTAAACCATTTTGATGCCAAAAGTTCGGATAATCGAGATCGGTCACATGACTGGCATCATTTCTAAACAGCATCGCTTTTTCAAAATTCAGCAGTTCAGCTTCGGTTTGACGCGCCTTCTTCCACCACGCATCAAAATGACGACCGGACACCACTTCGGTATCCACTCGCTGATCGTAAAAATCAAACAACTCGTCATCATCGACCAAAATATCGCGGCGACGAGATTTATGTTCAAGCTCTTCAACTTCTTTTAATAACTGACGGTTTTGTTTGAAGAAATGATGTTTGGTTTCCCAATCACCTTCCACTAATGCGCTACGAATGAAAATTTCTCGACATAACGTGGGATCAATCGGGCCATAATTAATGGTGCGTTTTGGCACGATTGGAATGCCGTACAACATCACTTTCTCATGCGCCATCACCGCAGCTTGTTTCTTCGACCAATGCGGCTCGCTGTAACTGCGTTTGATTAAATGCGGCGCCAGTGGTTCAATCCATTCTGGTTGGATTTTGGCAATGATCCGTCCCCAAAGTTTGGAGGTTTCAACCAGCTCTGCCGACATGATCCATTTGGGTTGTTTCTTAAATAAGCCAGAAGCTGGGAATATATGAAAACGAGCATTACGCGCGCCTTGATATTCGCTCTTTTCTGCATCTTTCATACCAATATGCGATAACAAGCCCACCAATAAAGCGCTGTGGACCGCTTCGTAATTAGCTGGTTCGCTATTTAACTTGGTGTCCATTTCACGCATCGCTTGATGGATTTGGAAATACACATCCTGCCATTCACGCACTCGTAGATAGTTAAGGTAATCTTGCTTACATTGCTTGCGGAACTGATTACTCGATAGCGCTTGTTGCTGCTCTTTAAGGTAGTCCCACACATTGACAAAGGTTAAGAAGTCGGAATCTTCATGGAAGAAACGTTTATGCTTTTCATCTGAAGCTTGTTGCTTATCCGATGGGCGTTCACGCGGATCTTGGATAGACAACGCCGCCGCAATGATCATCACTTCTTTTAAGCAATTGTATTTCACCGCTTCTAGCACCATACGAGCTAAACGAGGATCAATCGGCAAGCGCGCCAATTTTCGCCCCGTTGCGGTTAACCGTTTTTTAGGATCGCTCGAATTGGGGTTAATTGCGCCCAACTCTTCCAGTAAACGTACCCCATCTTGAATATTGCGTTTATCGGGCGCTTCTACAAATGGGAAGGCATCAATATCGCCTAACCCCAATGAGGTCATCTGCAAAATAACCGAAGCTAAGTTGGTGCGAATAATTTCAGGATCGGTAAATTCATCACGCGTATTGAAATCGTCTTCCGAATACAGGCGAATACAAATACCATCACTGACACGCCCACAACGCCCTTTACGCTGATTGGCGCTGGCTTGTGAGATCGCCTCGATTGGCAGACGTTGTACCTTGGTGCGATAACTATAACGACTGATACGCGCGGTACCCGGATCGATCACATATTTGATCCCAGGAACCGTCAGCGAGGTTTCGGCCACGTTAGTCGCCAGTACAATACGGCGACCAGTATGGGATTGGAAAATCTTGTTTTGCTCGGCTGAAGATAAACGCGCATACAGCGGCACGACTTCGGTATCACGCATGCTGCGATTGCCAACCGCGCGTTTGGTTAAGGCGTCGGCGGTATCACGAATTTCACGCTCACCATTCATAAAGATCAGAATGTCGCCCAAACCTGGTTCGTCACACAATTCATCGACCGCTTGGAATATGCCTTCTAGCTGGTCGTGATCTTCTCTCTTTTCATCAGAGCCAGCGTCATCTGGATTAAGCGGACGGTAACGAACATCCACCGGATAAGTACGGCCTGACACTTCAATGATTGGCGCTTGATTAAAATGGTTCGAAAAGCGTTCTGGATCGATGGTTGCCGAGGTGATGATAATTTTAAGATCAGGGCGTTTTGGCAATAATTCTTTCAAATAGCCCATAATAAAATCGATGTTAAGGCTACGTTCGTGCGCTTCATCGATAATTATGGTGTCGTATTGGTTTAAAAATCGGTCGTGCTGAATTTCCGCCAGTAAAATACCGTCGGTCATTAATTTGATTTGAGTGTTATCGGAGATCTGATCGTTAAAGCGAACTTTATAGCCGACATATTCACCCAATGGCGTTTGCATTTCTTCGGCAATACGATTGGCAACCGAGCGCGCCGCTAATCGACGTGGCTGAGTGTGACCAATTAAACCAGTGCGACCTCGGCCAAGCTCACTACAAATTTTAGGGATTTGAGTGGTTTTACCCGAGCCCGTCTCACCGGCAATGATCACCACTTGGTTATTGGCGATCGCATCGGCGATATCATCACGCTTTTGGCTGACTGGCAGAATATCTGGGTATTCGATATGCGGTTTTTGTAAACTGCGATTTTGCACTACCATCATCGACTTGGCGATATCCATCGCGATTTCATCAAACACTTTGGCTTTTGCGTCTGGATTTTTAATCTTGTTAGCACCGTGAATACGCTTACTTAAACGAAAACGATCGCGGATCATGCAGTCTTTCAGTGCGCAGCGCAGACTATGTGCGCTATTCCCTTGTTGGGAAGACGTGCCTTTCTGTGAAGATGGGCTTTGCAGAGAAGAAGAATTTGGTTGATGAGGCTGAGACTGGGTCAAAGCAATTCCTATTGAGACTTAAAAGTTTGAAAGCACGTAACAACATCGCCCTATCGATTCAATCAAATGAATCGATAGATTGTGGCTTTAAAAGCGAAGGATATTGGAACGGAAATTAGAGCTATGATAACACAGCCCTAAATCGATAAGAAAGTTAAGATAAGCCGCGAACAATCGCCGTAACACCGCTAGTCAAACAAATCACTAAGGTAAAAATACGGATCCATTCTTTCGACACATATTTCACCACCACTTGCGCGGCTACATAACCCAGCCAACCCATTGGTAATAAAGGTAGTGTCATGATCACATGTTGCCAATGAAAACTTCCAACAAAATAAAGCACAAATAAAGAGATAAATGAACTCAGCACAAAGAATGCCGCCAAGTTACCCCGTAACGATGAAGCGTCTTGGTGTTGTAAAATCAGCGCCATTGGCGGGCCACCAATACTCGAACTGGTACCCATAAAGCCTGAACAGAAACCTGCTATCGCCATACGGTTTTCAGTGGGTTCAAAACGTATCGGCAATAAACTGATCAATACCGCCAGTAATACCATTCCGCCCAACCATAACGACAATATTGAGCTGGACACATACAACAGCAATATTCCACCGGCAATAGAGCCTGGAATTCGACCGTAAATCGCCATTTTTAAACCACCGATGGCAATGCTATTGCGGTATTTATACGCGTTAAATATCGAGTTAAAGAAAGCGACAATGATAACCGGAGCAGGAACGTATTCAGGAGAAACGAGAAATAATAATGGCGCAGCAACCACGGCTAAACCAAAACCAATCGCACTTTGTACAAACGCGCCAAGGAAGATGATCGCCATTGCGATCAATACGGTGCTGTTAAAATCGAACATGTTAACTCAAAAGGTAATGTTAAAAATGCATGATAAACCAGAGTAAGTCATTGTATACATACCTAGATCAAAATAATTCTACTGAATGGTGATAAAAAATGAGTCATAAATTTCATCTTAAATATCAATTTATTTGTTTATAAACTTGAACTTTATGAGCAAAAAACTAACTATACCTTTAGTTCCTTTAAATAAATTGAAGATTGTTATGTTTAAATCTATAAAAACTCTATTTAATCAACTTGTTGAAGAATCTGCTTACGCTTCAAACACCACGGGTAACAGTGAATTGGCGATGGCGGCGTTGTTATGCCAAGTCTCTCAAGCCGATCATTTGGTCGATGAACAAGAAATTATCGCCCAAACTAATATGTTAATGAAGTTAACTGGCAGCAGCGAAAGTGAAGCCCAAGAACTGCTAAGCCAAGCCAGCATTCGCTCTGAGCATTCCGCTTCGGTCTATGATTTTACCGACCAACTGCGAGATTTAGATCAATCACAACGCTTTGAATTAATCCAAGCCATGTGGCAAGTGGCTTATGCTGATGGTTACCTTGACCCGATAGAAGAAGCGGTGATCCGACGCGTTGCTGAACTGCTTTACGTCAACCATAATGAGTTTATCCGCGCTAAATTATCGGTTGCTCCCTCACCTTAACTTGACGTGATTTGAATATGAAAAAATAAAAAGAGGTGTCGGCTGCGCGACACCTATCCTTATTTGTTAGCCACTTATATCAGCGTTTATCATAGCCTAGCATGTATTTTCTAAGATCTCGTTCTTCACGCATAACAAACAAGATAAAGACATCCCCCTTTTCTATCTTGTAGAAAACTCGGCAGGGATTTATCACAACTTTTCGGTAAGAGAGGTGGGTTAATTCTGGTGGAATACGCCCGACTCTGGAAAAACCTCTAACCTCTCTACTGAATGGAACACTGCCTGTATAAGCATTTTAGCTGCGATAACATTATCGAGTGCAATGTACTCGGCGATATTATTAAGGTCAAAAAGTGCAGGTTCTGTCCACGTTATTTTAGCCATTTTGACATTTTGTCCTTGGCTTGCTCATGCGTGAATTTCTGACTACTTGCAAGAGCTTTTTCACCACGAGCTATCCCTTCAAGGATAGATAGACGATTTTGCATAAATTCAAAATCATCAACATCAACAAGATAAGCTGAAGGTTTTCCATGTTCAGTGATCAAAACAGGTTCTTTTGTCAGGTGAAGATCAGCTAAAATTTTTGTCGCTTGACGCTTAAGTGATGTAACAAGTTCAACTTTCATGAAAATTACCAGTCAACAAATTTAAAGTGGTACTATTCTATCACTCTAGGCTATGCAAATATTTTTTGTGGCTAACGTCTCATTAAGAGGCAAAAAATAGTTGGTTAAAATAAGCGACGAAGGAGCAAAAACCAACTGTTTTTTGTCCTTTTGAATGACTTGTTATACGCGAATTAACACGGAACTCTATAGTAAACATTATCTGAATCTACTATGAAATTCATAGATTTATAAAGACTTCTAGCAGTAGTGTTTTTTAACTTAGTCTTTAGCTCTATGCGGATTGCATTAGTCTCTTTTGCAAACTCTTGAACCCTTTGAATTAATGCTTTCGAAACACCTTTCCCTCTATAACTACTAGCAACACCTAAGTCGTTTAATATCCATAAGCGCTGTAACGCAAGGCTTGAGTAACAAGGGTATAAATTAACGAATCCCATAACACTATTTATTTCAGAATCGATGGCTACAAATATGGTAGATTCACCATTACTGATTAATTTTGTTAAGAATGCTTTAGTTTCATTTTGGCTGCGCTCAAAGCCACAAAATTGGCGATACTCTTCAAAAATATCAACGAGCGATTCCAAGTGATCTTCAGTACATTTTACGATATGCATACTACGATTCCATTAGCGTATAACGCCCGCTTAAGCGAACGGAAATTGTTGGCTAAAATTTGTGAGGAACGAACAATAGCCAACTGTTGACGTTCCGTTTAAAGCGCTTGTTAAGTGTTTGATTACAGTTTGTTTTTGCTGTCTCTTTTTTCTGCGCTTTTCCTCGGTGCTTCAGGAATCATTTGATAAAGGCCTTCGAGTTCCTTCGGTTCGCTAATAGCTTTCTTAACAATAAAATTAATGAGTTCAAACATTTTTGAGGCCACGTGATCAAAATCTTCATCTGACATTTCACCAGGATGGACTGCATTATTTCCAGCAATACGGACTGTATCAGCTACCTTTACAACCATTGGGGGAATTGCATTATTAGCCGCTAAAGCACGAATATCTTCATTTATATTTTCACCTTTTTGACCCAAATGCTTGCATAATTTTTGCAAACCCAACCTTAGTAAAGCAGCAGATCCTCGAGGTGATCGAGAAAAAATTCGAGAAGCTTCCATGTAATCAGTTTTAACACTTTCAGGCATATCCGCCACAGGCAAAGGTGATAATCCAAAGTCAGGCAATAGCATTTCCCCTTTGGTAGCAATTAAATGACCGTATTCATTTTTCCCCTCCTCAGTGGTAAGCCACAAAGAAGATTGCTCACAATGAGAACATTCAGCTTCTATGTACCTCCTTCTGCCACGGCGACTATTACTTAACCAATCCCATTTCATATGAGCGTAAGTACCACACAGCGGACAATGGAATGATTGTTTAGTTATATTCGGTTCTACATAATTCATTGTGACTCCGTGATATGAAAATTACTGACACTTAACGCCCATTTAAGGGGCTGATAATTGTTTGCTAAAATGTGTAGCGAAGCGAAACCGAGCAAACTGTTAGCAGTCCCGCTTTAAATTCTTGTTAGGTAACGATTTAACCAATCCTAGTTACAACGTCATTCATTGTATAATGCACAAACTGTTTACCGAGCTCAGTTAAGACATATGGCTTGCTGTTTTCAAATGCTGATTCAGTAGTACGAGAGCCTGTTCTTTTTGGAGCAGGCTTACGTTTTAAGAATTGACCATCATGAGTTGTATCACGAGCTTGTCTAATTACACCACCAGTGCTCAGGTCTCTAATTAGCAATTTATATAAATCAGCTTCTGCGGAGTCTTCGCGTGGAACAACTCCATTTATAGCAGACCATATATCGTAGCGTGTAACGCCAGGAGTTTTATATATTTCTCGAATTACCGCGAAGTGTGATTCATGATAACCCGCTAGCCAATCAATAAATAAACGTACAACATCATCCGAGCAGATTTGTGTGCCAGAAGCGTTACTGATTAAATTAGCAATATATTTGCGCTTTTCAGCTGTGTCAGCTGCATCCCACGTTCTAAATGATTTTCTAACTAAATCTAAGTATTCTTCACTTTGAATACGTTCATCAACAGCTTCACCTAACCTTTCAAAACTTGCGCTAATTTCAGTTAGTGTTTCACCCAATATTTGCATTTTTGTATCATGTTCTTCTAACCAGCGAGTTTGTAATGAGTCAGTTTTTAAAGTGCCTTCCTCGGTTTTCATGCTAGCAGCAGCACTAATAAAACCACCAACCCAAGGAATACTACCAAGGGCAGCTAAACCAAACTTTTCTAGGGCGCGTTTTTTAGTTGTAGGAGCTACTTGAGAAAGCTCTTCCTTAATTTTTTCTATTTCTGACGAATTCTCATTCGCCACTAGAGAGTTATTATCTTCCACTGAATTCTCCTAGTTACCTAACGCCTTGCTAAGAGGCAAAATATAGTTGGTTAAAATAAGCGAGGCACGAGCAAAAAACCAACTGTATTTTGTCCTGCTTGAGCAACTTGTTAGTTTTTTTCTACAACACTCAAGCCAATTTCAGTATATCTTGCCCAAGGATCTTGGTTATCCCAATCATCCGGCATTTTTGAGTTTAAACCTGCATCATTAAGTGCTTGATCTTCGGTTTTCGTAACTACAACACCGATACAAAACTTTTCTAAGAATTCATATATTTTATACTGGTCACACTCGACTTCGTTAAATAATTTATGAATAAGTACTTTCCTAGGAATAAGATGTTCATGTACCAACCCTTTAACTGATGGTTCCTGCGTTGGCCAGATTCTTAGAGCTTCTTCAGACCAATACTTACAGCCTTTATGCTTGCCATAAAATTCAGACCAAACCCACAAAATTTCAGATGCAACACAAAACTGAGTTCCGTAGCTTAAATCCATATCTAATATCATTTTTAAATCGTGACAAATTTCTTCTTTCGTGCGAAATCTATCATTTTTTTCTGAAATTCTAGCGATGACAGCACTCCTAAAAAACTAACGCCCCAATAAGAGGCTAAAAATGGTTGGCTAAAATAGTGAGGCACGAACGACAGCCAACTTTTTTTAGTCCTGCTTTATTGTCTTGTTAGCACGTGTTCCGACCTCTAACTTTATGATAGTATTTCCAATATACGAAATACGAACAGGCAAGTTTTCTCTTATAGGGCCACCGTGGGATTTTGTATTGTTAAAGCCCGAGGTTACTCTAAAATCAGAATATTTAAACTTTATTCCATTTACAGTAAAGGACTCTGATTGATGGCCTTCGTATGGCATAGGCTCAAAGTTTTCAACAATGCCCTCTACTATTTCATAGTTACCTTCGGCATAATCAGAACGCAATTGGTATTGTATAAGGCCGATTCCCAGCCCAGCCAACAAAGTCCAGAGCACAGCGAAAACAAAGAAAAACCAAGAGAATATAGTAACGAACAAACGTGATCTATATTTAGCTAAACGATCTCTGTTTTTTATTAGGAAAAAACCTATAGCAATGAATACTAAGCCTGGAATAGCAAAAGTTAAGCTCCCCAAACCTCCCCTAGCCATCATAAATACAACTTCGTAATCCATACATTCCTATGAGTGCTAACGCCTTGCTAAGCGGATAAAAATGGTGGCTATAATCGCGGAGCGATGGCCAACTGTTTTTATTCCGTTTAAGCGACTTGTTATAAGCCGGTTAGTTAAAGAATCTGGATAGGAAACCTTTTTTCTTAGTTTTTATTGTGTCTGCTTCTTGAAATACTGGGTTATTAGCTTTAACCAAAGGATCATGAATTTCAATTAGTTTATTCACAAGATCAAAAGTGCTTCCATAGTTTTGTATTTCAAATGACGTAGACTCAACGACTTCTTTAAAAATAAGTGGGAATACATTAATCCAAGCCGAGTAATATTTTCTACATTGCTTTTCTGTACCGAATATTTGGCCATAATCGCCACAAATTAAAGCATGCGTAATTTTTTTACGAGGCCCGTTAATCTCTTTTGCACGACCAATTTGATCTTGATTTAGACTAACTAGGGTTAAGTTATATTTCATAAATCTCCAAGACTTATAACGCCGCGTTAAGCGGACTAAAATAGTGGGTTATAATGTGTAGCGAAGCGAAACGCAACCCACTGTTTTAGTTCCGTTTAAACGCCTTGTTAGGCTTTTATTTCTGGATCTATATTGTCATTTAAATATTGAGTCATCACCAGATCCGAAGCCATAACGACACCCAATATTGAATTTATTTGATCTTCAATAACATCAATGGAAGCTTTGAGCGATTGATTTGGATTATGGATAAGCAAATGTCTATATTCAAACAAGTCTTGTAATGCCAAAATATCTTCTTGAGTAGCCTCGGATTCCGACTTCGGATCATCCTTGAAACACCATTTAATATGCCTTACTTGTTTTAAAAATGGCTTTTCAATAACTATAGAAAATACCTTATCGATCGTATTTGTATTTTGAAAACTGTGATTACTAGCAATTAACTCTAGAGGGTGAATTTTATTTACATACATTGCGATTAAATCATCAATTTTGTATGACTTATCATGTAGTTTTTTAAGTTTATTTTCAAATGAACTTGGATCACACATTTTAAATACAGAGTCGAGCATATCTCGGTAATAGACTTCAACCGCAGTGACTATATTGATAACATGACTT
Organism: Vibrio sp. S11_S32; assembly: GCF_014694465.1. NCBI lineage: Bacteria > Pseudomonadati > Pseudomonadota > Gammaproteobacteria > Vibrionales > Vibrionaceae > Vibrio > Vibrio sp. S11_S32. The sequence continues at coordinate 119,704 of NZ_JAAUWS010000004.1, forward strand.
TTAACTAAAGTTTCTTGCGTTTCTATACTTGCCCCTAAATTTTGAACTTCTTTAAGCGCTTTGTCTGTCGCTTGATATAGTTCCATAAATGCTGAAATTGGACGACTATTTCGGCTATCTCTGGCTTCCCTATTTTTAATTATTTTATTGATATCCACGATTACCTCTTTAAAGCCTAACAGTGTATTAGCAAGAAACACGGATAAACCCGAAGATTATTTCAACACGTTCACTGCTAATCAATTCATTGATCATCATAAGATACTCTAATGATGAATTTTTTAAAGCATTTAGCCGATTTTATGCGATGGAGAAAGCGAGAACTGGGTTTAACAAGCCAATTGTAACAATCCCAAACTTAAGGTTATTACATACTTTAATTTTAAATCAGTGAGTTAGATTAAAATCACAATACTGAACCGTTCTTTTTTGTTCTCGCTTTCTCCATTTTAATGGCACTTTGGTCAAAACACCATTATAACTGTATATAAACACAGTTAAGAGATTGTATAATGCCTTCACCATTTATTGAGTCTATTCGACAACAAATTAAAGTGCGCCATTACAGCTTAAAAACGGAGAAATCCTATCTCTTTTGGATTCGACAATTCATTCGTTTTAACAAAATGAAACCCCCTAAAGACACCGAGACATGTCAAATTCTCACATTGAAACTTTTCTTTCTTACTTAGCAAACGAGAGGAAAGTATCCAGTGCGACACAAAACCAAGTATTATGTGCCATCATTTTTATGTATCGACACGTTCTAAAAGTTGAGACACCGGATTTAAGCTATTAATTTACAAAGAAACCGAAGCGAATACCTACCGTATTAACTCATCAAGAAGCCAATGTAGTTTTAAGCCATCTTAATGGGCAAAACTGGTTAATATGCGCCCTTTTGTATGGCTGTGGGCTCAGAATCAAGAACGATTCAAGAGCTCTTAGGTCACAGCGATGTAAGAACCACGGAATTATATACACATATCATTGGAAGTCAGTTTTGCTTCACAAAAGGCCCTTTAGATTAATACCCGGACTCATAGCTAATACTACTGTTTTAATATGCAGCCTTTGATTATTATCGCTGCAAATATCGTCCTTATTTACGCCGATCGGGCATTAATTTATTGATTCAGCTTGCCTAGTTAAGGCTTATTGTTGGATACTTACCTATCTTCGTGGGTTGATTTTTTAATGGCATCAACCATGATATTGATTGCAACACGACACAATGCGGATAAGGCCTAATACCCCATGGTTCATAAGGCGTTAGAAAGAAATTCATTCCAAACGGGTGACATCAATGCAAAACAATGAGCAACCAACTTTTTTCTTCTTCGATTATGAAACATGGGGCGTGAGTCCGGCTAAAGACAGACCTAGCCAATTTGCTGGGGTGCGCACCGATGCCGATTTCAATATTATTGGCGAGCCTTTGGTGATTTACTGCAAGCCGCCTGCCGATTACCTACCCAATCCAGAAGCGGCATTAGTGACTGGAATTAAACCGCAACTCACCGTGCAAAAAGGACTGCCTGAGCCTGAATTCATTCGCCTTATCCATGAGCAATTCGCCCAACCTAATACTACTTCGTTAGGGTACAACAATGTGCGTTTTGATGATGAAGTCACCCGCTACACTCTCTATCGTAATTTCTACGATCCGTATGCATGGTCATGGCAAAACGGCAATTCGCGTTGGGATTTATTAGATGTAATGCGGACTTGTTACGCGCTGCGCCCAGATGGCATCAATTGGCCAGAAAACGACGATGGACTGCCAAGTTTTAAACTCGATCGACTGTCGGTTGCCAACGGTATCGAACACAGTAATGCTCATGATGCGATGGCGGATGTGATCGCCACCATTGAACTGGCGAAAAAATTAAAAGCTGCGCAACCTAAGCTATTCAATTACCTACTCAATATGCGCCATAAAAACAAATTAAAAGCACAAATTGATATTGTGAACATGACGCCCTTAATGCATGTCTCTGGCATGTTTGGTGTGCAGCGCTCTAATACCAGTTGGATTGTGCCAATGGCGTGGCACCCAACTAACGCCAATGCAGTAATAGTGGTCGATCTTGCTAAAGATCCAGCGCCATTACTGGAATTAGATGCCGAGCAGCTGCAAAAACGTTTATATACCAAGCGAGATGATTTAGCACCCGATGAATTGCCGGTTCCGATAAAACTGGTGCATCTCAATAAGTGCCCAATCCTAGCGCCTGCAAAAACCTTAACCGCAGAAAATGCCGCTAACATAGGGATCGATCGCGCCCAGTGCTTGGCTAATTTGGCCATATTAAAAGCCAATCCTGAGATCCGCGAAAAATTAATCGGTTTGTACAGTATTGAGCGTGAATATCCGCAAGATGATAATGTGGATACCCAGCTTTATTCAGGCTTTTTCTCACCTGCCGATAAATCAACAATGGATATTATCCGTGAAACAAAACCGGAGAATCTAGCCGGTTTAGAGCTTTCGGTTAAAGACTCCCGGATCGCCCCCTTATTATTCCGTTACCGCGCTCGAAATTACCCAGCGACACTCAATGAGCAAGAACAAGACCAATGGCGCGCACATTGCCGAGAATACTTTGAAGCTAACCTTGAAGATTACCTCCTAAATCTTGAGAATCTTGCACACGAACATGAAAGTGATAGCGCGAAAATGGAAGTACTAAAAGCGGTGTATCAATATGTTGAATCGATCGCTTCTTAAACAAGCACTATAAGGATGTAAAGTGTTTAAAAAGGTTATGGGGTATATTATTTCTTTTGCCATTATCATGGGCTGTCTATGGCTCGGTAATGGCATCCAAGCTTTGCTGTCACTGTCGATCCCTGGCAGTATTTTTGGCATGTTGATTTTGTTTGCACTTTTGGCATCAGGGCTGATAAAAGTGCAATGGATAAGCCCTAGTGCGCATGCTTTTATTCGCTATATGATCATTCTATTTGTGCCGATCAGTGTCGGCTTAATGGATCACTTCCCGATGCTGATTGACAATGCGCTGTCTATTTTTGCCAGCAGCGTGGGGGCAACAACCATTGTTTTAGTGGTGCTCGCACTGAGCTTACAAAAAATACTCAGCTCTCACGATAAAGTAGAAAAAACAAGCAAAAGTAAGGAGTCATAATATGTGGTTACTACTAACGTTTGTGGTTTTCTTTGCGGTGCGATGGCTGGCGATAAAAATCAACAATCCACTCGCCAATCCTTTGTTGTTGAGCATCATCATTATTATTCCGATTTTAATGGCGCTTGATGTGCCATATAAAGTCTATTACGCTCAAAACGACTGGATGACCTATCTACTGCAACCTGCCGTTGTGGCGCTTGCCTACCCACTTTATGAACAACTGCCCCAAATAAAACAAAATTGGAAAATCATCTTTCTTGCTTGCGGTGTTGGCAGTTGCATGTCGATGCTCACCGCCGGATTAATTGCCGTATCCTTGCATACCGACCCGACGTTAGTCGCCAGCCTTATGGGTAAATCAGTCACTACCCCGATTGCGATGGAAATAGGCAAAAGCTTAGGTGGCGAACCCGCTATCGCGGCCATTTTAGTGTTAATTGTTGGTGTATTTGGTTCGGTATTTGCCTACCCAATTTATACATTACTCGGCGTGACCCACCCAATTGCACGCGGTTTGACTATGGGGACAGTATCGCACGCGTTAGGTACCGCTACTTGCGCAGGTAAAAACGCTGAAGATGCTGCTTTTAGCTCTTTGGCACTCGTTAGTTGCGGCATTATAACGTCTATACTTGCGCCAGTATTCTTCGCTTTTTGTTTGTGGGTAGGTGGCTTTATTGGTTAAAGTTAAAGCTTGATTTAAAAAGGGCTTGGCTCGGCAAGTTGCTAGTGTTAAATGTTCAGTCAATCTGCCCCCAAAAACAACAGGAAGCTTATTATGCTTCCTGTTTTTCTCTCCAATCTTTGAACATCAATAGCAATACCACTTTAAATGAGATCTAGCTCACTTAATAAAGCAATAAATTGTCGACTCCGCCTCATTATTTGACGCATGTAACTCTTTAATGAAACTTGAATGTATATACTTTAAAAAAAACGTGATCAACCCCATATTGTTAATTATCGAATCATTTGCACAAATTTCTTAAGTGCCCATTCGGTATCGAAAAATTAAAAGGAACATCCCATGACGATTCAGCACAACATTGAGCTTTTTGGATCTTTACCATCACATGTCCAAGCCAAGGCTACCCAGTATTTTAATCATCCAGACTTTAGTGGTCACCTTGATGCAAGCCAATATCAAGATCTTTTGGCCGATTCTGGCTTAAACGATACGCAACTTAAACTGGCTTTACTTCCGCTTGCCGCTTCACATTCCTATTGCCCTATTTCTGATTTTCATGTTGGCGCGATTGCTGAAGGTTTATCTGGTGCAATCTATTTTGGTGGCAACCTTGAGTTTTCAGGCACGCAATTAGGACAAACGGTTCATGCAGAGCAATCTTCGATCAGCCATGCTTGGATGAAAGGTGAAACGGGAATTAAAAATATCACCATCAATCATTCTCCGTGTGGTCACTGCCGTCAGTTTATGAATGAGTTAACCAGTGCCAACGATCTGATTATTCAATTACCACAGCGCCCTGCAATGTCACTGGCACAATTATTACCTGATTCTTTTGGCCCTGGTGATTTAGAAGAGCCTCGCCGTTTAATGGATCAAAACAAGCAATCCCATAGCGCTCCAGAAGTCACACCATTAATGCAAGCGGCAGTGGATGCTTTAAATATGAGTCACGCACCTTACTCTAACAATTACAGCGGCGTTTCATTACAAGTGACAAGCGGCGCGATTTTTAATGGCAGCTACGCCGAGAACGCGGCATTCAATCCAAGTTTGCCACCACTGCAAGTCGCGATTAATTTATTACTATTAGCCGGTCATTCACTCGATACTATTGAAGCCGCTTGTTTAGCTGAGATCGCTGATGGATCCATTAGTCATTTAGCGGATACCCAAGCCACTTTAGAAGCGATTAATCCTGATATTACGCTGGAATACGCAGCGCTTTAAGATAGAGTTCAAAAACAATAATGCCCAATCTGTTGTTGGTGACTACAACCACAGATTGGGCATTTTTTATACATTCAAGTTTATTTTTCTTAAACACGTCGCGCAAACGATTGCTTGAGTATGAAAAACGAGTATGATCTGTCCCAAATTAATCTTGCGAGAATGACATTATGTTTGGAACGGCGACGGCAACAAGCGCAACGAAAGTTTTATTATTAGGTTCAGGCGAACTCGGTAAAGAAGTGGCGATAGAATGCCAACGTTTGGGATTAGAAGTTATCGCGCTTGATCGCTACCCTAATGCTCCTGCCATGCAAGTTGCTCATCGCAGTTATACGGTGGATATGCTCGATGCTGAAGCGATTGAAGCCATTATCGCCAAAGAAAAACCAGACTATGTCGTCCCCGAGATCGAAGCGATTGCGACCGACAAATTGGTGGAACTTGAGGCAAAAGGCTTAAATGTTGTCCCGACTGCGAAAGCCACACAATTGACAATGAACCGTGAAGGTATTCGCTGTTTAGCGGCTGAAGATCTTAATATTCAAACCTCACCATATCGCTTCTGTGATACTTATCAAGAGTTTGAACAAGCGGTTGAATTTGTCTCCATGCCATGTGTGGTTAAACCCATCATGAGCTCATCAGGCAAGGGACAGAGCGTAATAAAAACCAAGGCTGATATGCAAACCGCTTGGCAATACGCTCAAGAAGGTGGCCGCGCGGGTGCGGGTCGGGTCATTGTGGAAGGCTTTGTTGATTTTGATTATGAAATAACGCTACTGACTGTTCGCGCGGTCGATGGTGTGCATTTTTGTGCTCCGATTGGACACCGACAAGAAGATGGCGATTACCGTGAATCTTGGCAACCACAAGTTATGTCGGCGAGTGCGATCCAAGCGGCGCAGCACATGGCAGAGAAAGTCGTCAATGCACTGGGCGGTTATGGTTTATTTGGCGTGGAATTATTTGTTAAAGGCGATCAAGTGATCTTTAGTGAAGTCTCCCCTCGCCCACACGATACCGGCATGGTGACTTTGATATCACAAGAGTTATCCGAGTTTGCCTTACATGTGCGCGCTTTTATCGGCTTGCCAATTAACTCTATCATCCAATATGGGCCATCGGCATCTGCGGTTATTTTAGGGGAAGGAACATCAAACAATATTGGCTTTGATGGCTTGGCAAACGCGGTCGCGCAGCCTCAAACTCAAATCCGTTTATTTGGTAAACCCGACATTGATGGTCGCCGCCGTTTAGGGATAGCATTAACTCGCAGAGACAGTGTTGAGCTGGCAATAGAAGAGGCCGTTGAAAGTGCCAGCAAAATAGAGATCCGCTACTAATCGCTTATTATCATCGTGGCTCGGAATGTGAGCCACGAAAAAGGTACATTAGTTTTCAATTAACCACACTTCTTCAGCAAAGCGTGATAATCCATTTTCTATTTTGGGGTGATTGGCACTGGCTTCATCACGTTGTAAACGCGTCACTTTCATACCCGCATACATGGCGCGGATCTCATCTTCCGGCACGCTAAACGGTGGGCCTTGCATTTCATTTTGATCGTAATCCAATCCAATCAATAAAATTTTACCGTTTGGTTTCATTAACGACTTAATTCTTGCTACATAGTCAACACGCAACGCTGGTGGTAGCGCTATCATCGCGGCGCGATCATAAATTAAGTCATAACTTTCTAATGGCGCAGTAAAAAAATCACCGCTGTAGATCGACAACTCATCAAATTGATAAAGCTCATGCAGGTTATTAAGCGATGTTACGGTTGGTGTGTAGAGATGCTCGGCAAAAAAAGCACGTACCGCAATATTACTGAGCTCAACCCCAGTGACCGATTGATGTTGAGTGGCAAGCCAAATCAAATCTTCGCTTTTACCACATAAGGGCACTAAAACATTGTGTTCTTGTTTCGGTTGTAAGTGTGACCAAAACTGCGGCAGTAAGGGGTTCACATCAGCCAGATGAAAACCAATTTTATTTGCTGCCCATTTACTGTGCCAAAATTCTTGATCTTGCATTTTTATCCTTACTTCAGATAACAAAAAGGCCACCTAAGTGACCTTTATTGGTTAAATACTCAATGTTATTTTTCTATCTTGATATTTTCAACACGAGCTTTAAGCTTCTGACCCGGGCGGAATGTCACCACTCGACGTGCAGAAATTGGAATGTCTTCGCCAGTTTTAGGATTACGTCCTGGACGTTCACTTTTATCACGAAGATCAAAGTTACCAAAACCAGACAATTTTACCTGTTCACCGTTCTCTAATGCTTTTCGAACTTCTTCAAAAAACACTTCTACGGTTTCCTTAGCATCACGTTTACTGTAGCCAAGTTTTTCAAACAGGTTTTCAGCCAAATCGGCCTTAGTGAGCGCCATAAAACTATCCCTCATTTGTAACCACAGTATTTGTGGAATATGTTGTATTTACATGTCAGCAAGCTAAAAGCTAACGATAACTACGAAAGTGTAAGCCAACCTTATGATTTTCGCCAAATTTTTTTAATTCAATATTTAGCTTTCTAGCCATTTACAGCACTGAGCATAGTATAAATAGTGGAAGTTATTGGTTTTATTATCTGCAAATTAGTGATTTTTGAAAATTAATATCTATTTAAATAATATAATTAGTGTTTAACTTTGTTTTTGAAATTACGCGATCTGGCAATAAAAAGATGCATTTAAAGTGTCATTTACATAATAATTACTGTTATAACATAAAGTTAAAAATTATCTAAACTCATTTATTTAACGCTGATTTTTTTCTTGTATAAGATCTCGCCGCCACTATCAACATAAGCAACAGCATTAATGGTGTTAACCATAGCACATAGGTTGAGGCTTCAAATTTTGGTTTATAGAGTACGAACTCACCAAAACGATCGGTCATAAAGTTAAGAATATCTTCGTTGCTGTGCCCTTGATCGACCATCTTATACACTTGCAGTCTCATATCTCGCGCAATCGACGCATTTGACTCGGTCAAGTTTTGATTTTGGCAGCGAGGACAGCGAAGTTGGCGGGCTAAATAATCGGCTCGATGCTGATCTTGGGCATTTTTAAACGCAAACACATCCACCAACTGAGCGTTATCGCTATTTTGCGTTTCGGTAGCAGCTTGAATACTCACCGATCCACTGGCTACTGCCACGTTTTGCCACACTAATACACTCAATAACATCACACCGCTGATTTTTAATCCACTCCACAATCTAAGCATAGTGACTCTCCAATAGGCATCGAGGTTTTTGTAACATATAACGCGTAACAGATAGGCCTCCACCTAACACCATTAATAATCCGCCAAGCCATAACCAGCCAACGAACGGTTTATATTGGATCCGCACTGCGTAATGGGTTTTATCTATTTTATCGCCCATTGTGATATACCAGTCTCCTAACGCGGTATTATAAACACCCGGTTCAGTCATATTCATGGTTCGAACGGTGTAATGACGACGTTCTGGATAAATGGTGGTGATATATTGCCCTTGAGGGTCATACAGTGCCACTACCCCTTTCTCCGCAGTATAGTTTGGTCCTAGTACCAGTTTGGTTTTTTGATATTCTAATTGATGACCATTTAATGTCACTTGTGAACCCGGCGCGAGCTTTTGATTGGTTTCCACCGCGCAATAACTGACTAAAGTTGCCCCAATAATCGTCACCGCCACGCCGCAGTGAGCGAGTACCATCGCAAGTTGCTTGAGTCGCGCCCCCGATGATTTAAACCAAGCTTGCAACGCCGATACTATCACCCAACAAGACAAAATCAGGCTCAATACGACCAAAGCGTAACTTTGCTCATACCATTGATATTCAGGTCGATACAATCCGTAACTGGCCGCACCGCCAATCACAATCGCCAATAAAAAGCCCATTCTGGTATTTTCTAACAAAGCTTTCATATTGGTTTTATGCCATTTTAAAGCCGGCATGATCCCCATCACAATGCACATCACAAACACAATCGGCACAAAAATACTGTTGAAATAAGGCGCGCCGACCGAAATATTACCCAAATCAAAAATTTGGAAAATCATTGGGTATAGCGTGCCGAGCAACACCGAAAATGTCGCTAGAACCAATAAGCCGTTGGTCATAAAGTATGCCATTGAGCGCGACAACCACGAGAATTGTACTGGTTGAATATAACGATTGGCTCGCCAAGCAAATAAACTCAATGACGAGATCAATACCAGTGACAATATCACCAGCAACACCACGCCACGAGTCGGATCGGCGGCAAACGCATGCACCGAGGTTAGCACCCCAGAGCGCACAATAAAGGTGCCGAGTAAGCTGAGTGAAAAGCTAAAGATGGCCAGCAATAAACTCCAGCCTACCAGTTGCTTTTTATGCTGAGAAATAGACAAAGAATGCAGCAATGCCGTGCCGGTTAACCATGGCATTAAAGAGGCATTTTCAACAGGATCCCAAAACCACCAGCCGCCCCAACCTAGCTCGTAATAAGCCCACGAAGCGCCTAATACAATTCCGCCAGTTAAAAACACCCACGAAGCCACCGCCCACGGCCGCATCCACTTAGCCCAATCCAATTCAATCTTAGGTGAAATAAGGGTGGCGATAGCGAAAGCAAAACTGACCGAAAAACCCACATACCCGAGATATAACATCGGTGGATGAATGATGAGTCCAATATCTTGCAACATAGGATTTAAGTCGCGCCCTTCAAATGGCACAGGAAATGCCCGCAAAAAAGGATTAGAAGCAAAAATAATGTAACCACCAATCGCGATTGCAATTAAGGCCAACACCAAAATAACAATCGTCATAAATTGTTGATCTCGTTTACGACCAACATAGGCGGCCAGCGCCGACCAACCGGTGAGCGACAACAACCAAAATAAGAATGAACCTTCATGTCCGCCCCAAACGGCAGCCACTTTATAAAAAATAGGCAAATGAGTATTAGAATGCAGATCCACATATTGAACCGAGAAATCATCTTGCGCAAAACACACCGCTAAGATAACAGTACTGATCGCCACTAAAATAAATGTGGCGTAGCTTAACTCTCTTGCGGCTTTAGCATAAAAGTCAGCTCGATGGTTTGTATCCGAGAGGCCAACGTGATTAGCTTGAATAAATTTAGGGTCCATAATCGATGTTTTATATAAGCATAGACTTGCCAAGCACGCGGTTAACACTGCGCACATTACCGCAAGAATAAGAATAAAATGACCGACTTCTGGAAGCATAGAGTTACCAATTAAAAAAATAAAAACAAAAGGCGGAACTTAAATAGCGCTGCCTTTATTAACTTGGAGAGTAATAGACCTATATCGCTTAAAGATTTGTATTCTCCAAGCAATATAGGAATCCAATCACACCACCGTCATTTGTCCTGCATACAAAATAAAGGTACGCAGCATTAACACGCCGAGTAAACTCAATCCGGTTACCACGATAACAAAGGTTTTCTTATGTTGGGTTTGCGCCGAACTAAAGTGATTTAACGCTAAAGGTAACAACATACCTATACCGACAACACCAATCCAGAACCACGTTGCCCAAAAACCACTGCCGATTGCCGTTGCCACCGCCACTTCTTTTTGTCCACCGCCAAAATACAGGCCAACAAAAAAAGCACACAATACAAACAGTTCGACCAAAACCACCGGACGCTCAAATCCGTGGATCCATTTTATACTTGGGCTATCGGTTGGCTCTTTAAAGCCTGCGACCCCAAACAAAATACACGCGGCTGCGCCAGAGGATAAACTTGAGAACAAGAATAATACCGGCAAAACAGGGTTATTAAGTAATGGATAGGTTTTGAGCGCTGAAAGTAAGAAACCAGTATACGCAGCCAGTAGCACCGCTAATACCACCAGAAATATTTCAATTCCATTCTCAAACTTTTTACACGCGGTTAAAACCGTATTAATCAGGTTGCGAATGGCCGATAATCCCGACAAATACTTGCTCATAAAGTCGTAGATTTCTTGTTTGAACATCACGCCCAACCAAATAAACAACACCACCATGTAGATTTGGAACAACATTACCCCCATCGACATCACGGATGTTGGGTTGTAATGCAGCATGATTTTCCAAAAGGTCCACGGACGTTGTAAATGGTAAACCAAAATACTGAGACCAAAGATGATCCCAAGTGGCGCAAAAATGGCATTTGCTCTTAAAATACCGTTTAAATTTGCAGGGCCTTCAATCACTTTACGCTTTAAGTAAATTGAAATCATCACCCCACCCGCCGACATGCCTGTCAAAAACAAGTACAGCGCAATGATCCAATCCCAAACTAAAGAATCGAAATGAAACGCATTGGTTAAGATATCACTCATCCTAAGATCTCCCCTTTACTGTTCGGCACTTTATACATCTTAGGCTCGGTACCGAGTTCAGATTTCATGCGATACACAGGGTGAGAATGAATCACTTTGCTTATCTCACTACTTGGATCATTTAAGTCACCAAATACCAATGCATTGGTTGGACACGATTCAACACAAGCTGGTTGCTTACCATTTTTAAGGTTGGTATCACGGCAGAAATTACACTTATCAGCTACATGGGTTTCTGGATTAAAGAAACGAACCTGATAAGGGCAAGCTGCAAGGCAATAACCACAACCGACACATAAATCATGATGGACATCGACAATGCCCGTTTTAGGATCTTTGTAAGAAGCTCCCGTTGGGCATACATGCACACAAGGCGCATTATCACAATGTTGGCAAGAAATACGCTCAAAGGTATAACCCGCATTTGGGTATTCGCCAATTGCTTCACTGCGCTTGATTTTTAAACGCGTTACGCCTTCAGGTACTTTATTCACTTCACGACAAGCATCGGTACAGGCCGTACAGCCGATGCAAAGATTTTCATCATGCACCATGCCATAACGGATCTTGCCATCTTTCATGCTCGCGATCAGTTTTTTGCCCGAAGCCACTGCGGTATTGGAGATCACACCAGTGGTAAAAATTACCGCACCAGTACCAAGTAAAAAGTTACGTCTTGAACACGACATACTAGTCACCTCGTTTATGGTTAGCTTCAAAAGCTGAATGGCAATCAACACACATCTGAATGCGCTGCTTACTTTCAATATTTTTTATCGGATCAGTCGTTGGGTGAACCTTATGACAAGAAGCACAAGATAGTTTTAATGCATGTACATCATGGGTCCAGTCAGCTTTACGCAGTTCTGCAGGGGCATGACAATCAACACATTGTGCATTTTGTTTGGATATGTTTTTTGCATCATCAACTGGCATAACTAAACTTGCCGCCACTTGACCACGGTGAAATTTAATCACTTTGTCAGCGCGATCACGGTGATGAGGTCCAATATTACTATGACAATCGATACAACCGACATTACGGCCAGTTTTTTCATTAATAGCGGTCGCATGAGCACCTTTTAAAGCGTCATGATCGTCCTTATGACATTGAGTACACGCGTAATTTTTATCACGCACAAATTGAACCTCATACTTCCCATCAGAAGAGATTTTTTGTGTTTGATTTAGTTGTGCTATCTCAGTGTTGGCGGACGCTCCTATTGAAAAAACCAACCCGATCAATAAGGTAAGTCCTACCCCTATTGATTTTAAGGCTTTCTTTTTACAGTCCATTTTCTGCACCTTTTTCTTAACAAAATGATCGATCAAAGACCTATTTTGTTCATATAAACTATGCGAGAAATTACTCAGCCCACGATTTTTCTTTGATGGTTGAGTTCATTGGTAACATTTCGGCTACCAAGTCTAACAGTAGAAGTCAACGATCATATTATCGTTCTGGGATCACAATCGCTCTCAGATGCAACTCAAATCCTTTGAATCAAAGGGTACTTAAAAATGTATTAGCCACAACGCTTAACACCGACATTGAAACCTATTTTCAGCAAAAATAAATGGCGCTGATCGGCACTATTTTAAACTCACATTTTTAATATATCTTCTATTGATTTTGATCAATAACCTTACAATTCATACTGCCTATGAATCAAACTTGTTGCTATTATTTATCAGCACTCTACTGCTTATTAATCATTTGCCGCATTCACAACGCTTGGCTTTTTGAAATAATGACTGGAGTAATCACTGTGAATATAAAATGGATGAAAAAAAACGCTGTGAATGCGACCCTTTTGTCTCTGTTGAGCGTAACTACTTTTGCGTTAACCACCTCAGCTCAAGCGACCGAAGCAAAGCAAACCCAAGCGACGACTCAATCCGCGAATCAGAAAATGCGTTTTGATCCTCGAAATGAAAAATTTGAATCTGACCACCCAGAGCAATATCAAAGCTGGAAAGATACCTCTAAAAGCAAACACATTACCGATGCACTCAAAAACGATCCTAATATGGTGGTTTTATGGGCAGGTTATGGCTTTGCTAAAGACTACAATGCCCCACGCGGCCACTTCTATGCGGTTACCGATGTGCGTGAAACTCTGCGTACTGGCGGCCCTAAAGATGCGAAATCTGGCCCGATGCCAATGGCATGTTGGAGCTGTAAAGGCCCTGACGTACCGCGTGTGATTGATGAGCGTGGTGAAGACGGTTACTTTGAAGGCAAGTGGGCTCGCTTAGGAGCGCAAATTGTTAACCCGATTGGTTGCGCCGATTGTCATGATACTCAAAGTGATGATTTCAAAAAAGGCAAACCTGCGCTACGTGTTGCCCGTCCTTACGGCAAGCGCGCAATGGATACTATCGGTCGCCCATTTGAGAAACAAGATCGTTTTGGTCAACAGTCTCAAGTGTGTGGTCAATGTCACGTTGAATACTACTTCCAGAAAGACAAGAAAAACGCGGTTAAATTCCCATGGGATAACGGAGTAACCGTTGACGAAATGGAAGCATACTACGACAAAATTGGCTTTAGTGATTGGACTCATGCCGTTTCAAAAACACCAATGCTAAAAGCGCAGCATCCAGAGTATGAAACTTGGCAGCTTGGCATCCACGGTAAAAACAACGTTGCTTGTGTTGATTGTCATATGCCTAAAGTGAAAAACAAAGATGGCAAAGTGTATACCGACCATAAAGTAGGTAACCCTTTCGACCGCTTTGACGACACCTGTGCGCAATGTCATACCCAAGACAAGAAAACCATGATGAACATTGTTAAGTCTCGTAAAGACAAAGTTCAAGAGATGAAACTTCTGGCTGAGAAACAAATTGTGGCAGCACACTTTGAAGCTAAAGCCGCTTGGGATGCGGGTGCTACCCCAGCAGAAATGAAAGACATCTTACTTGATATTCGACATGCACAATGGCGTTGGGATTATGCAATCGCCTCACACGGTGTTCACATGCACGCACCAGAAGTCGCGCTACGCGTTCTTGGTACTGCGGTAGACCGTGCGACAGATGCTCGTACCAAACTTATCCGCCTACTTGCGAAGAAAGGCATCACGGATCCAGTCAAGATCCCTGATATCTCAACCAAAGAAGCGGCGCAAAAAGCACTGGGTATGGATATGAAAGGCATGAATCAAGAGAAACAAGACTTCTTGAAGACGGTTGTACCTGAGTGGGATAAAGAAGCGAAGAAACGAGAAGCAAGCTATCCTCAATAATGAGAGATAATGATTAAGAGCTGAGCTAAAACAGGCCAAGCTCTTAACGCCTCTTAACACCTCTTCACCATACAATAAAGCCAGATGACGTTCTGTATAGAACAATAATCATCTGGCTTTTTTATGTCGCGTACATTTCTAGCTCTCAGCGCATCACCATAACTCTCGAATCAACTGACTAAAGGTCATCAACGACTGACAAAAACAACAACAGGGACGATAACTTATGGATAGAACACATCCCTCTCCCATCGATATTACGATTGGGCGTGAACATATTATTATTCAGCAACGTTATGAGGCCGCAGGGGCTTTTAATGATTTTCTTATTACCGTTTGGTTCTTGATCGGTAGTTTCTTTTTTCTTTATGACAGCCTTGTGACCGATGGTACTTGGTTATTCATTGCTGGCAGTGTCCAATTACTTATCAAACCAATAGTCAAACTTGCCGGCTTAATACACATCAATAAGAAACAAAAACAAGCCTATCAGAATACTGAAGATGCCAAGTAACGTGGGTGGGCGAGTATAGACTAAAGCTTAGGACTAGGGCTTCGTATTATCAATGCATCAACGCTTTGGCTTGGTTAATTGCTTTAATAATGGTGACGCGATCAACATCGTCATGATTGGTGTCGAGTGCATGCTGCCAAAGATCAATCGCATCTTGGTATTCAGCATTTAAGAAATGATCCGATGCCAATAACATCAATGTAGGCACATTGTCTTTATCGACCGCAAGCGCCTTATCTAACAAGGCTTGTGTTTGTGGGGTAATCCTTTGATTATTTTCATAATATAACGCAGTCGCATGGGCGGAATAAATATTGGCTTGTGGCTCTTTAGCTAAACGTTCGGCGTAACTAAAAGCGGTAGCGGCATTTTCAAACTGATTGGCGTACATATAAGCATTGCCCAACGCGTACCAACTCTCCCCTTTTTGTTTGTCTTTCATCACTAACGCTTGCATCGCTTCAATTTGTTGTTGATTAACTTGTGAGCCGGTTTGGATCAAACCTTGTTGATTTGATTGGGGATCGCTGTGTTGCTGTCGGCTATTTTGAGTCGAGGCTTGCTTTTGCTGCCAATCAGGTTGGCCAATATAATGATAAATAGTTAATGACGCCGAGGCTAAGACCGTGACTAGCAAGATTGGAAACCACCCATTAGGGCTATTTTGAGTGTTCTTTTTACTGCGCCAATAAGCTAAATACACCACCACGGCAAGCACCAATACCACACCAAAAATCCCAATCATTAACGCTTCCTATTGTTATCTATTACGAGGTTTTATGAGTTTCTAAAGCTTATTTTTATTGAACACTCATATTAACTGAATCCCTCTGAAACTAATTTGATCCCACACATTACTCGTCATTTTATTTGCCTTTCTCATCAAAAAACAGTCACTAGCAAAAAAACCAGCCCAACCTCTAAAGCATCCGCTTAGTGATTGGACTGGTTTTTGGATTATAAAATAGCTTGTGTCTTATAAAGTCGCTTGTGGCTTAAATTAACAGCAATAAGCAAACGCTATTATTTCTTCATCATGTACATATCACGAGTATAACGTCGGTCTGACGCATTGGTGGCGCTAAATCCGCCAAGTGCCTCATTTTTTAGCACAGAACGAGTGTAGAAATACACCGGAATAGCAGGCATATCATTAGCAAAGATCTGCTCGGCATGTTGATAGTAGCTTAAACGTTTGGCTTCATCTTGCGTTTGGCTAGCATCTGCCATGGCTTTATCGTAATCCGCATCATGCCAACCGCCATAATTCATACCTGCTGAATCAAAGTACGATAAGAAGGTTGACGCTTCGTTGTAATCCCCCATCCATGCGTAACGCGCGACAGAGAAGTTTTTATCGGCCAAGGCTTGAATAAAGGTTTTCCATTCTTGGTTTGCAATGGTTACATCCGCGCCTAAATTCTTTTTCCACATTGATCCCATCACAATCGCCAGTTTTTTATGTGCTTCACTAGTGTTGTATTCAAGCTCAAATTTTAGTGGGTTACTTTTATTGTAGCCTGCCTCTTCCAATAACTGCTTAGCTTTAGCAATACGATCTTTTTGCGACATTTTCGCCCAATCAAGATCCGGTACTTTAAAGCCAGCAACGGCCGGTGGTGTATTAGTGTAAGCTGGAATTTGCCCCTGCCCTAAAATACGCTCGGCGATCACGTCGCGATCAATAGAATACGCCAGCGCTTTACGTACCCGCGGATCATCAAATGGTTTTTTATCAAGATTGAACAAGTAATAATAGGTGCCGAGTGATGGCATGGTTAATAACTGATCTGGACGCTCTTTTTTGATGGTTTGATACAATTCCAGTGGCACCACTGAAGTGATGTCCATTTCGCCAGTACGGAAGCGGTTATACTCTGCATTCACATCCGAAATCGGCAGATAGGTCACCTTGTTGATCACGGTATCTTTATCATTCCAATAGGCTTTATTACGAACTAGCTCAACTTTTTCATTGATCACCCAATCGGATAATATGTAGGCGCTGCTGGTAACAATGTTGCCCGGCTTGGTCCACGCTTGACCAAATTTTTTCACTGCTGCTTCGGGTACCGCAAAAGTACTTTCATGCGCCAGCATTTTGGTGAAATACGGCACTGAACGTTCAAGTTCAATTTGGAAGGTATGATCATCTAGCGCTTTCACGCCTAAGGTATCAATATTCTTACTGCCTTTGGTAATGTCTTTGGCGTTTTTGATGCCGGCCATTTCTAAATACCAAGAATATGGCGCACCCGTAATTGGGTTAACGACACGTTTAAACGCAAACACAAAATCACTGGCTTTGATTGGCGAGCCATCCGACCAATTGGCATCACGCAAATGGAAGGTATAGGTTTTTCCATCGTCCGAGACTTCCCATTTAGTAGCCAGCGCTGGAATGATATTGCCTTGTTGATCTTCGGTTACAAGACCTTCAAACATATCGCTGATCACACGTGAACTGGCGGTGTCCGAAGACATAGACGGATCAAGGGTTGGTACTTCATCGCCATTACCGCGCACCACTTCTTGTTTTTGAGCCAGTTCAACACCAGCGGGAATTTGTGCGGCAAAAGAGGGATTTATAAGCAGCAAAGAAATGGCGGTTGCCACCCCTGTTTTTATCAGTTTTTGCATCTGGTAATTCCTTTTATAAGATTTGTGCATCCTGCAGATATGATCGCTTTTGTCTCATCTTGAGTGACACTATCTGTGTGTCTTATTCAAAGCTATTCATTTCAAACCGCAAATTCAAAATAGTCATTTCAAACTCACTGTAAATATCATATCAATTACACCAATAATGTAGCCTTCCTGATAGAAAGCATCATTATTTTTACCAGACTTTTAACAAAAATTCATTACCTTAAATCAAAAACAACCAATCTCGTTACACTTATCTTACTTAATACTTCCTATAGAAACCTTCTGATCATCGAATACGTAAAATTAGAAGAATAAAGTAATATTATGAGCAAGTTTTAGACAAAAAAATCCGCTTCCAGAGCTATTGCAGATGAATAGTCTTGAAACGGATTTTACACACTCTTTTGCGAGTGAGGTTACAACTTATTAATCCAACATATTACGAGAATTAGTCGCGTAAGCTGGCATTAAATTTATCGCTTAATGTGGCAACAATCGCCTCTACAGAAGCGGCAATGTCTGCATCTTCTAAGGTACGTTCGATTGATTGAAGGCTTAATGCGATAGCTAGGCTCTTCTTGCCTTCTTCCACGCCTTGACCTTGATACACATCAAACAGTTTCGCGCCCGTTAATAGCTCGCCACCAGAAGCAAGACAAGCTGCAACGATATCGCCACTGGCTACGGTTTCATCGACGACTACCGCAATATCACGGCGGTTAGCTGGGAATTTAGATACCGCTACCGCTTCTGGCAATACACGTTGATTAATCGCTGCCCATTCGATTTCAAACACGATAGTGCGGCCGTTAAGACCAAACTTACGTTCGAGTTCTGGGTGAACCGTACCAATAATACCGACTTCTTTTTCAGTCTCTAAACCGGCATTGATCACGATAGCAGCCGTTTGACCTGGGTGTAATGCTGGGTGTTTCGACGATTTAAAGCTGTAAGCAAGCTCCTTTGAAGTCAGCTCAAGTACCGCCTCTAAGTCGCCTTTCAGATCAAAGAAATCAACGCTGTTAGTGGCGATATCCCAATGTTCTTCACCGCGAGTTCCAGCGATCACACCGGCTAGCATTTCTTCTTGGCGCATGCCGTTTTCAGCAGATTGATCAGGAATGAAACGCATACCGTATTCAAACATACGTACGCGAGATTGTTGACGTTTCTGGTTATGTACTACGGTGTTGAGCAAACCTTGGATTAAACCAAGACGCATCGCTGACATATCGGCAGAAATTGGGAATGGCAAAATCAATGGCTCAATATCTGGCACGATCAATTTTTGCTGTTCAGGTTCAACAAAGCTGTATGTGATCGCTTCAAAGTAACCACGGTCAACCAGTAAATCACGTACGCGTTTTAGCGGTTGATTAACTTCTTTATGCAAGTTCATGCTAAGCGCGGCAACAGGTGCTTGGTTTGGAATGTTGTCGTAGCCGTAAATGCGGCCTACTTCTTCAATCAAATCTTGCTCAATCGCGATATCAAAACGCCATGAAGGAGATGTTGCCGTCCAACCTTCTGTTGTTTCTTTAACATCACAGCCTAGACGAGTTAAGATCTCAACTACATCGGTTGATGGAATTTCATGGCCTAACAAGCTGTCTAGTTTTGCACGGCGTAAAGCCACCGTGTTAGCAGTTGGAAGATCGGCTTTTGATTCAGCGGTAACGATTGGGGCAACCTCACCACCACAAATCTCAACCAATAATGCAGTCGCACGTTCCATTGCAGAAACTTGTAAACACCAATCCACACCACGTTCAAAACGCATGGATGAATCTGTGTGTAGACCGTAGCTACGAGCACGGCCACGGATCGCATCGGGTCCGAAGAATGCACACTCTAACAATACGTCTTGAGTATCGGTGCTTACACCTGATGCTTCGCCACCAAAGATGCCGGCAATTGCCAAGGCTTTTGATTTGTCTGCGATCACTAATGTATCGCTGTTTAGCTCCGCTTCGTTGCCATCAAGCAGCGTCAGTTTTTCGCCTTGCTCAGCCATACGAACCACAATGCCACTGTCGATTTTAGCTAAATCAAACGCGTGCATTGGTTGACCTTGCTCAAGCATCACAAAGTTGGTGATATCAACGATTGGATCAATAGAGCGAATACCACAGCGACGCAGTTTTTCTTGCATCCAAACCGGGCTTTCGGCTTTTACGTTCACATTGCGGACAATACGTCCAAGGTAACGAGGACAAGCGTCAGCAGCGTTAATATCAATCGTGATGGTATCGTCAATGCTTGCCGCAACGGCTTCAACACTTGGTTGCTTCACTTCAAGGCGATTCAATACACCAACTTCACGCGCAAGACCGCGTAAACTAAAGCAATCGGCGCGGTTAGCGGTTAAATCAACATCAATAGTGACATCATTAAGATCAAGGTATTCACGGAAACAGGTTCCTAATACCGCATCTTGAGACAGCTCTAAAATACCATCAGATTCCACATCAATACCAAGCTCGGTGAACGAACACAGCATGCCGTGAGATGGCTGACCACGTAATTTCGCTTTTTTGATTTTGAAATCGCCTGGCAGTACTGCGCCAACGGTCGCAACAGCCACTTTAATGCCTAAACGACAGTTAGAAGCACCACAAACAATATCTAATAATTCTTCTGCGCCAACATCGACTTTGGTAACACGCAGTTTGTCGGCATCTGGGTGTTGTTCACACGACACCACTTGACCTACTTTGACACCAGTAAATGTGCCTGCAACCGGCAGTACATCATCCACTTCTAAACCAGCCATAGTAATTTGATGTGCTAGTTCTTCACTATTGACGGCTGGGTTTACCCACTCACGTAGCCAAGATTCAGAAAATTTCATTATGCTCTAGCCCTTACTTAAACTGTTTTAGGAAACGAAGATCGTTTTCAAAGAATGCACGTAAATCATTTACGCCGTAACGAAGCATAGTTAAACGCTCGATACCAATACCAAAGGCAAAACCTGAGTATTTTTCAGGGTCGATGCCCACGCTGCGCAATACATTTGGATGTACCATGCCACAACCTAAGATCTCTAACCATTTTCCATCTTTACGTTTTACATCTACTTCAGCAGAAGGCTCTGTGAATGGGAAGTAAGACGGACGGAAACGCACCTCTAGATCTTCTTCAAAGAAGTTACGCAAGAAGTCGTTCAAAATGCCTTTAAGTTGAGCAAAGTTCACATGCTCGTCCACCAGCATACCTTCTACTTGGTGAAACATTGGCGTGTGAGTTTGATCGTAGTCGTTACGATATACACGACCAGGCGCAATAAAGCGGAATGGCGGTTTGCCCTCTTCCATGGTGCGAATTTGCACGCCAGAAGTATGGGTACGTAACATAAGATCAGGATTAAAGAAGAAAGTATCGTGATCGGTACGGGCTGGGTGATCTTCTGCAATATTCAAAGCATCGAAGTTATGGAACGCATCTTCGATTTCAGGACCAGAATGAACACTAAAACCAAGTTCGCCAAAGAATTGCTCGATACGTTCAACAGTACGAGTTACAGGGTGAATACCACCGTTTTCAATGCGACGACCAGGTAGAGAAACGTCCAGCGTTTCTGCTGCTAGCTTCGCTTCTAGTTCTGCACGTTGTAATGCGTCTTTACGAGCGGCGATCGCTTGTTGCACTAAACCTTTTGCTTTATTGATTTCTTGACCCGCAGTGCGACGCTCTTCAGGCGGTAATTTACCTAAGCTTTGCAGTTGAAGGGTTAAATCGCCCTTTTTTCCTAATACCTGTACACGCACATCTTCTAGCGCGACAACAGAATCAGCCTGCTCAATCGCGGCCGTTGCATTGGCAATAATTTGTTCTAATTGCATCGTTTCCTCACCTACCGTTGGGTAGTGTTGGCTATGGTTTTTAGTTTGGCTTTTATTCTGCTTATTAAGTAGATATTGCCATTTTGCTCAACGTCTCGTAGAGGTTAAGCTTGAATAACCCCAGTAAAAAGTTATGCAAAATGACTATCACCTAAAACGCTTTCAAAAAGCCCACGAAAATAGTGCTATATAGTAATGAAATGCAGCCCTAAAGCCAAATTGAAATCGCCGTTTATTCTGGTTAATTTACCCTAATAATGGCGAGATTAGCGTCACTTAACCATAATTGAGCCAATGGTAACTATATCAACCCTTTTAACTTCGCCAATCCATAGGCATTGACACTGGTGGCATCTTTAATCTCACCCGACAAAATCATCGCTTCAAATTCAGATAGTGAAAATGATTTCGACACCAAACCTTCTTCTTCCGCATCGAGTTGTGTGGCAGTGTGTTTAAAGTCAGACGCCAGATAAATATGATAGCCTTGGGTAGAATAACCATAAGCGAGGTACTGAAAGCCAACGTATTGCATATTGCTTGCGATTAAACCGGTTTCTTCGCGTAACTCTCCGGCAGCCAGCTCCAGCGGATCCGCATTAGGATTATCTTCCCATGCACCCTGTGGCAATTCCCACAAACGTTGCTCTACCGCATAACGGTATTGCTGCACTAAATGCACACATCCATTCTCAATCGGTAGAATGACCACAAAATCCGGTTTTTCTACTACCCCAAAGATCCCTTCCGCTCCGCTAGCTCGCTCGATCTTATCTTCACGAACTGTCATCCATTTATTTTGATAAACCACTGTAGAATCGAGGGTTTTTATTTCTTTCATTGATTCGATACCTATAAAAATTGAGGGCCACTAAGGCTTAAAAGACTTTAACTGAAGTTAATTTACTCTTTCGATAAGCCATAAACAGCATGATTGATAATTCGACCATTTAGATTTTCACAATTAGAAATCACTCCTTCTAACTTCATGCCTAAACGTTCACAAACCTTTCTACTCGGTATATTATTTTCGCCCGCGGATATTTGAATTTTCTCGAGATTTAAATCAGAAAATGCGATGTTGATAAATTTAGAGACAGAGCGAGTGATGATGCCTTTACCTTGGTACGATTCCCGTAACCAGTATCCGATTTCAGCCATTTTAAGGTTATGATTAATCGAATTAAAACTGATATTACCTACCAATTCATCTTGATAAATAATACCGCATGTCATTGCTTTACCTTCGGCGTAATCCAGTAACGATTTACGTACAAACCGTAAGAAAAAATCTTCCGATTTAGCATGAGAGGGCCATGCAAGCCATTGAGATAAATATTTTTCTTCCTTGGAGACTATCTCAAAGTATTTGTGGGCAAAAGATCGCTCAATAAGGGCTAATTTCAATTCGCTATCAATCTCTATCGTAAACATAAATGTCCTCTACAATAAAATGTCGTATTTGGCACTTTACCTAAAGCATGTCGGTGTGAACAGTTCATCCACAGAAAATAGCAGTTAGCTTACCAAAATTGGCTTTTTGCCATAAATTCTATAATAGCCCACCGCACAACTCACTATAAATACAATATCGATAAGTACCGCTACTGGCGATCCGACAATATAATCATGCACACACCAAACTGTCATGGCAATCGTCATTAACAAGCGCATCAATTTATCATTATGGCTAAACGATGCTTTGGTATTTAGCAACAAGCCATGCAACTTAACACACTGGTTAATCCACTGAATGTCACCACAGTGGCGAGCATTGTCACAAAATAAAATAGCCATTTCATTCTAGGGTCGAAAAAGAAAATTCCAGCTAAATAACGACAAGCCCCAATCAAAAGCAAACATGCAGCGGTCCATTGCCCGAGCAGTGCAAAATGTGCGGCAATTAAAAGCGCTGAAATACATAATGCAGTCAACAATGAAGTACGGTTTTTAAACTGAAATGAGGCAATATCAAATAAAGCTGCTACGCCTACCATATTTGTGATGCAATAAAAAAGGACATCAGCCCTCCACTAACAATAACAACGATAAAAAGAATGTAGGATGCTCATTATTCACCCGAAATGGCTTATAGCAAGCTGCAAAATTGCGTTCTATTTTGACGTGCTAGTTATATGTCGAATCTTTTGAGCAAGGTTTTGAAGTGCTAATTACAGGGGAGGTATATATCGCCACCGCTTGAGTTGGAATCGAAGAGTCAAGAGCATGAAAACACGAGGATCTTGTGCTAAATGTGGTCATTGTACAATCCTCATATCGGTGAGCGGTTAAATTTAGTAGGACTCACTGTACTTTAATTGCGCACCGCTGTCACTGTTGCGTCCATTAAAAATCATTCGTGTCAATATTGATATACCTTTAATACTTATATGGATTAACGCCATATTTCAGGTATAAAAAAAGAGAGCCGAGGCTCTCTTTTTATTATTCTAATAACTGGTTCTAATTAAAGAGCAGCTTTCGCTTTTTCAACTAGTACTGCAAATGCAGATTTGTCGAATACAGCGATATCAGCAAGGATCTTACGATCGATCTCGATAGATGCTTTCTTAAGACCGTTAATGAAACGGCTGTAAGATAGACCATTTTGACGAGAAGCAGCGTTAATACGAGCGATCCATAGTTGACGGAACGTACGCTTTTTATTGCGACGGTCACGGTATGCGTATTGACCAGCTTTTGTAACTGCTTGGAAAGCTACGCGGTAAACACGTGAACGTGCTCCGTAGTAACCTTTAGCTTGCTTTAGAACTTTCTTATGACGTGCACGAGCTTGTACACCACGTTTTACGCGAGGCATTATGTCTCTCCTAAACTATTAAAATTAACTAACTAACAAAAAATTAAGCGTATGGAAGCATACGTACAACACCAGCAACTTCACATTTAGGAAGAATGGCGTTTGGACGAAGCTGACGCTTGTTTTTAGTAGTACGTTTAGTCAGGATATGACGTTTTGTCGCGTGCTTAAATTTAAAGCCGCCACCAGTTTTTTTGAAACGCTTCGCAGCGCCTCGGTTTGTTTTCATCTTAGGCATTGGATGAATAACTCCGCATTGTATGTATTAATCACTCTATGTGTTAATAGACATATCGGTTAATAATATGTAATTAGGGCGAACAAAACCTCGCACCTTACCGTTAAGTTTGGCGTGAGGTTTTATTACTTGTAAGGCCGTTAATTACTTCTTTTTAGGGGCCAACACCATGATCATTTGGCGACCTTCTATACGCGTTGGGAAAGATTCAACCACTGCTAACTCTTCAGTGTCCACTCTCAAACGCTTAAGAACGTCTACGCCAATCTCTTGGTGAGCCATTTCACGGCCACGGAAGCGAATAGTTACTTTCACTTTGTTGCCGTCTTCAAGGAAACGCGTCAGGTTGCGTAGTTTTACCTGATAGTCTCCGATATCAGTTCCAGGACGGAATTTAATTTCCTTAGTCTGGACCTGTTTTTGCTTCTTCTTTTGCTCTTTAGTCGCTTTGCTCTTTTCAAAGAGGAATTTACCATAGTCCATCACACGACAGACTGGTGGTTCAGCGTTTGGACTGATTTCTACCAGATCCATACCAGCTTCAAGAGCCGTTTCGAGGGCTTCATCAATGGTGACAACACCAACTGGTTCACCGTCAGCACCTGTTAAGCGCACTTCGGTCACGCCACGAATTTCATCGTTTAAACGATGCTGGTTTTGCTTGGCCGGTTGTTGGCCTTTTCTTCCGCCTTTAATAGGTTATTCCTCCAGATTGAGCTTACGGCTTGAAACTTCGGTTTGAAGATATGAAATTAAATCTTCAATTTTGAATTTACCGAGGTCTGTGCCTTTTCGAGTACGTACTGCGACTTCGCCAGCTTCCATTTCTTGGTCACCACAAACGAGGATGTACGGTACACGCTTTAATGTGTGTTCGCGGATTTTAAAGCCTATCTTCTCATTTCTCAAGTCCGCTTTCACTTTAAAGCCAGATTTTTGCAATTTTTGTGCAACTTGTTGCACATAATCGGCTTGTTTATCGGTAATTCCCGTGATCACAGCCTGTTCTGGCGCTAACCAAGTTGGGAAGAAACCGGCATATTCTTCGATCAAAATACCGATGAAACGCTCGAGTGACCCTAAAATCGCACGGTGAATCATAACAGGAACGAGACGTTCGTTACTTTCACCAACGTAAGTGGCACCTAAACGGCCTGGTAAATTGAAATCGAGCTGTACTGTACCACATTGCCATGCACGATCTAAACAATCATGTAAGGTAAATTCAATTTTCGGTCCGTAGAATGCACCCTCACCTTCTTGAATTTCGTATGGAATTTCCATTGATTCTAAGGCAAGTTTTAAATCGCTTTCAGATTTATCCCAGATCTCATCACTGCCTACACGCTGTTCAGGGCGAGTAGATAATTTCACTTCGATATTTTCAAAACCGAAAGTGTTATAGACATCGTAAACCATCTTAATACACTGGATCACTTCATCTTGGATCTGCTCTTCAGTACAGAAGATATGGGCATCATCTTGAGTAAAACCACGCACACGCATAATGCCGTGTAATGCGCCAGACGGTTCATTACGGTGACAAGAGCCAAACTCTGCCATGCGTAGTGGTAAATCACGGTAAGATTTCAGGCCTTGGTTGAAGATCTGTACATGACCTGGGCAGTTCATTGGTTTGATCGCGTATTCACGGTTCTCTGAAGAAGTGGTGAACATCGCATCAGCGTACTTATCCCAGTGGCCAGAACGTTCCCAAAGCACACGATCCATCATTAATGGACCTTTTACTTCTTGGTAGTCGTATTCAGTCAGTTTTTCACGCACAAAGACTTCTAGCTCACGGAAGATTGACCAACCATTGTGATGCCAGAACACCATACCCGGCGCTTCTTGCTGCATGTGGAATAAATCTAAGTGCTTACCAATTTTACGGTGATCACGCTTAGCGGCTTCTTCTAGACGAACAAGATGCTCTTTTAATTGTTTTTTATCAGCAAATGCAGTGCCGTAAATACGTTGCAGCATTTTATTGTCGCTGTTACCACGCCAGTAAGCCCCTGCTACGTTAAGTAGTGTGAAGTTTTGGCAGAAGCTCATATTTGGCACATGAGGACCACGACACATGTCGATATATTCTTCATGGTGGTATAAGCCTGGACGGTCGTCACGAGCAACGTTTTCGTCCAAGATTGCAATTTTGTATTCTTCGCCGCGAGACTCAAACGTATCGCGCGCTTGTTGCCAACTAACATTCTTTTTCACGACTTGATATTTGGTTTTGGCTAACGCTTTCATGCGCTTTTCGATCGCATCAAGATCGTCTTGAGTTAATGAGTGCTCAAGATCGATGTCGTAATAAAAGCCACGGTCGATAGTTGGACCAATCGCCATTTTTGCTTCTGGGAACAATTGCTTAATTGCATGTCCAAGCAAGTGAGCACAAGAGTGACGAATGATTTCTAAACCATCCTCATCTTTAGCAGTAATGATTTGTAAGCTCGCATCGTTTTCAATTAAGTCACACGCATCCACACGGTTACCGTCTACACGACCAGCAATCGTAGCCTTTGCAAGACCAGGACCGATAGAAAGTGCAACATCCATAGTAGATACAGCGTTGTCGAATTGGCGAGTACTGCCATCAGGAAGAGTAATTACAGGCATGATTTGTCCTATTACAGTGGTGCCACATACCAAGTAGCACATGATTTATTGAAGCTCACTCGTTAATGAGTAAGTTAATGTTTTCAACCTCGACTATGGATACTATGTTTTAAACCCATTAGTAGCCACACAAAAGTTAAGCGACATATTGTAAGGAAATTGCTCAAAATTGAAAGTGTTCTCGCGCAATAAAAATAATTACTCACTATTAATCATCTTCCTAGGAGGCTATTACATCCACTTATTGAGCTTGGTAAATGATTTGGCTACTTTTTATCTCTACGACAACTCTAATTAGTTTGATTATAAACTGGTGAATTAAGATATTTTTGTCTAAAGTTGTTAATGATTAGTTAGTAAATCACACATTTTTCCTAAACGAAATAATACAACGAAAAAGTGATAATAAATAAAACCGATTAATTTTAGAATGTTCATTGTGACAAGGAAGAATCTATGGTCAGTGCAAAAGAGTTTGCATCATGGTTAAAAAATAAATTCCTACAGGAAAAACAAGGGGTGACTCTCAGTCGCGAGGACATTATGCATTTGACTGGTCGCCAATCCTTTAACTTGGATTTTGTACACGATACTCATTATGAACTTATGCGCTTTAATATCGCTTTCGTTACTGATACTGCCCGAGAACATTTTTTCTTGATCCCTCTCACCGATGCAAAAAACTGGCGTGAAACATTGGAACGTCAATTTGAAAAAGAGCTGTACTGCAATATTTATCCTATCGAGCGTTCTGGCTAATTTAATACCGTGAATTCATTACACTCTTTCCAGTATGCCTTTTTAGCAGGATATCTTTTTCGTACCATACCCTTACACAAAGTGTTTCCTCTTTCCCGATTAAGCTTAAGTTTCAGGCTGCATAAACGCCAAAATGCCTGAGATTTTCTGCCTAAACCTCGTAACGCTCCAAAATCCCGCTTAGGTGACCTGTTTTTTCACATTTATTTTCACTGGAATGACCATTTATATTGAATAGTCATATATAATCGCGGCTGTTTTTATTACCAGTAGTGATTTATGTTCTTAAAACCTTATGTATCCACGGAAGGCAATACCTTCGAGTTTACTCGTGATCAAGCGAGCAAGTTTGCCAAAAGAGTAGCTGGCGATTTCAATCCTATTCACGATGAAGATAGTAAGCGCTTCTGTATTCCTGGCGATCTATTATTTGCCGTATTATTACAGAAAAAAGGTATCAGCGAAAAAATGAGTTTTCGCTTTTCAGGAATGGTTGCAGATGGTGTCCCTCTACATATAGAGGAAACTACGGCTAACGAGATTGCACTTTTAGATGATAAAGGCAAAGAGTACTTACACATGCACCATGAAGGTAAGGTTTGTAACAATGATGTTTTTATCGAACATGTTGTCACTAATTACGTTCAATTTTCTGGTCGAAACTTCCCGCACATTATGGTGCCATTAATGGAAGAGCAACAGCAGATGTTTAACTGCAAGCGCCCATTAGTGATCTATGAAAGCATGGATATTGAATTTTCTCGTTTAGATTTGACCCATCCTGAAGTTGAATTTTCAGGCGCCAGTTTTGATGTTTCCGGCAAACGAGGAATTGTAACGTTAAATTTCGCCTTTAAAGAACAAGGTGAAGTCGTTGGTCGTGGGGTGAAACGCATGATTGCGAGTGGCTTAAAACCTTTTTGTAGTGAAGAACTCAACTATTTTGTCGACATTTTCAATAAACGCAAAGAAGCTTATTTAGCGGCACAGTAATTACATGATCAAATGTATCAATGACGTCTGACGCTATTCATAGCTTAGATCTTATGTTAACTGCCAGTAGCATTCAAAATAAAAGCCAAAGAGTTAAAGCTCTTTGGCTTTTTTTATTCATTGCCTTTTCTTTTTTCAATTCTAAAACCTCACTCAATAAGCATCAATATAAAAACAAACCTGAAACATTATCATAACAAATGTCGTATAGTCGGGCTGTTTATTCGCCAATTTTAGGGTATTCGTCTTGACTCTTTATTTTAAACAATTTTTTCTTGCATAATATGGCGTACTGATTAGTATATCTAGCCAGTGACAATTAATGCAGTATGAGAGCATGACTATTCAAATTAACACAATCAACAAATTCTATGGCTCGACTCAAGTCTTGCACGATGTGAGCTTCGAATGTCAATCCGGTGATACCTTAGTATTGCTAGGGCCAAGTGGCGCGGGTAAAAGCTCCCTACTTCGGATCTTGAATTTATTAGAATTACCCGACAGCGGTTCACTTAATGTTGCTGGCACCACTTATGACTTTAACCATAATATTTCTGAGAAAGACGGCTTAAGCTTACGCAAAAAAGTCGGCATGGTTTTTCAGCAATACAATTTATGGCCTCACATGAGTGTGCTCGATAATTTAATTGAAGCGCCAATTAAAGTGCTTGGTATAACGAAAGAGATGGCCAAACAAGAAGCAATTGCCATTTTGACTCAACTTCAATTAGAAGATAAAGCCGATGCTTGGCCGCTGCAACTCTCTGGTGGTCAACAACAACGTGTCGCCATTGCTCGAGCATTAATGATGAAACCGGATGTATTACTATTTGATGAACCTACTGCGGCGTTAGATCCAGAGATCACCAGTCAAATTGTCAATATCATTAAAGAATTAAGCCGCACTGGCATCACTCAAGTGGTGGTGACCCATGAGGTCGATTTCGCCAAAAAAATCGCCTCACATTTACTGTATTTAGAAAAAGGTTATGTGGTGGAATACGGAGATAAATCCAGCTTCACCAGCCCTAAAACCGACGCTTTTAAACATTACTTACAACATTAATTATTTCTTCGTACCTATGTAGGTGCAAATGATAAAAATCACAGATATAAATGGAGTTATACAATGAAAAAAATTCTTTTAGCCAGTCTCATCGCGCTTACTTCTACTCATGCTTTTGCCCAACAAGAGCTGAAATTTGCAACAGAAGCGACTTATGCACCATTTGAATACATGGATGATAGTAACCAAATTCAAGGTTTTGATATCGACTTAGCCAAAGCGCTATGTACTGAAATCAAGGCGAGCTGTACTTTCCATAACCAAGCCTTTGATAGCTTGATCCCTGCATTAAAATTCAAACGTTATGATGCCGCGATTTCAGCGATGGATATTACCGATGCTCGTCAAAAACAAGTCACCTTTACCAACGCTTATTACGACAATGCTGCTGCATTTGTCTCGAATAAGGGCAAAGTCGCCGACCAAGCCGCGCTCAATGGCAAACGCGTCGGGGTGCAAAATGGTTCAACTCATCAAAGCTATTTAGTTGATCAAATGGCCGGCGTCACCGCGGTACCTTACGCCAGTTACCAAGATGCGTTTATCGATATGCAAAATGGTCGTATCGATAGCGTATTTGGTGATACCGCAGTGGTGGCAGAATGGTTTAAAGGTAACGACAAGCTCGCTTATGTCGGTAAGCCTGTGACCAATAAACAATATTTTGGTAATGGTTTTGGGATTGCAGTCAATAAAGACAATCAAGCATTAGTCGATCAACTCAATGCAGCATTAAAAACCATCAAAGCCAATGGTCAGTATCAAAAAATCTTTGACCAATACTTTGCAAAATAACAAATAAACCCCATTACCCGATGAACCTTAGTTGCCGATAATCTTATCCCAACTAAGTTCATCGGGATCAAATATCAGTAAAACGGAAATAAAAAATGCTTTCAGGTTATTCTCTTGCTTTGGTTAACGCCAGTTGGCTGACCATTCAATTGGCGTTCAGCAGTTTAGCGGTCGGTCTTCTACTCGCAGTATTATTTGCTGGTGGAGAGATGTCTCGTTTGCGCCTGATTTCATGGCCAACGACCGCGCTAGTAACCATTATCAGAGGTTTACCTGAGCTTTTAGTCGTACTATTTATTTTCTTTGGTTCTAGCCAAGTGATTTTTTATATTACTGGCGACTATGTTGAAATTAGCCCTTTTTTATCTGGTGTGATTGCACTCTCGTTGATCTTTGCCTCTTACGCCGCCCAAAGCTTACGTGGGGCATTAAAAGCCGTACCTAAGGGCCAAAAAGAGGCGGGGAATGCTTTAGGTTTAAGTAAGAGCCGAGTTTTTATTCGCATTGTGTTACCTCAAGCGATCCGCCATGCCCTACCGGGTTTAACCAATCAATGGTTAGTACTATTAAAAGATACGGCATTGGTGTCATTAATTGGCGTCACCGATTTATTAAAGCAAGCACAATTAACATCGGCAGCCACGCATCAAAGTTTCACTTGGTATGCCACCGCAGCCATGGTGTATCTTGTGATCACGTTGATCACACAACGCGTGGTTAAAGTCATTAATAACAAATACCAACTGCAAGAAAACACCATTAGCATAAATAACAACAAAACCGGAGCCAAAGCATGAATGAACAACATATTTGGCAACTTGTCACCGGTTTACAAACTAGCCTTGAGTTAACTGTCGTCGCTTTGCTGGTGGGTTGCACCCTTTCGCTCTTAATGACCATTAGTCTGATCACTCGTACTCCGGTGATCCACTGGTTGAGTCGCGCTTTAATTACTTTATTTACTGGCACCCCACTTTTGGTGCAAATATTCTTAATCTATTACGGCCCAGGGCAATTTGAGGTGATCAAAAATAGCATCGCGTGGAATTGGTTAAGCCAGCCTTGGTTTTGCGCAATGCTCGCGTTAGCGCTTAATACTGCCGCTTATAGTACTCAACTGTTTAAAGGCGCATTTGATGCCATTCCATCAGGTCAATGGCAAGCTTGTCGCGCGTTAGGTATGAGCACCAAAACCACCCTCGGCGTGTTACTTCCTTATGCCATTCGTCGCGCGATCCCAGCGTATTCCAACGAAGTGATTTTAGTCTTCAAAGGCACATCACTTGCCAGTACCATCACTATTATGGATTTAATGGGTTACGCGCAACGCATTAATGCCCAAACCTACGACACTTTGGTGGTGTTTGGCATTGCAGGTGCTTTCTATTTAGTGGTGAATGGCGCTTTGTCTTTAATTTTCAGACAAGTCGAAAAGAAAGTGCTCGCGTTTGAAAATACTGGCCATTAAGAATAATCGCAATCTAAATCATTTGATGATCAAAAAAGCCTAGACTGAATTATCTCAGTCTAGGCTTTTAATTTGATTTACTCTCGTTACAGTATCGACAACAAGGCTTGCAGTGGGTGGCGTAATTTCTCACCTTCAAAACGCTTCACTTGGCTACGACAAGAATAACCAGTCGATAAGCATCGTTCCTTAGGCAATCGATTTAAGTTCGGTTGCCAGCTGAGTTGATAGATCCCTTGTGACATATCAAACTTATCCGCTTCATGGCCAAACGTTCCCGCCATGCCGCAACATCCTACCGCAATACTTTGTAACTGAGCGCCAAAGTGTTGGAAGATCTGCCCCCACTCTTTTTCAGCATTAGGTAGTTTGGTCTTTTCCGTACAGTGCGAGAATAGATACCAAGTTAAGCTCTCTTGATTTTGCTGTGCTTGTATATCACTGCTGTGCTGCTGCGCGACATCCTGCATAACAGGTGGTTTTACATAGTTAAAGCACTCTAGGTTAGGTTGTAGCCACTCATGCACCGACAGCACCCTAAATTGACAGGCTTGTTCACCCAGCACTTCTTTATATTCATCGCGATAACACAACACCATCGCAGGATCGATCCCCACTAAAGGAATGTCCAATTTCGCGATATCATTTAAAAACTCAGCGGTGGTGGTGGCCGATTGGGTAAATTGCTTTAAGAAACCTTTAATATGCTGCGCTTTACCATTGGGTTTGAACGGTAAAATGATTGGCTTTTTGCCCAATTTAACCGCCAGAGCAACAAAATCTGACACCACTTGTGCATCGTAATAACTGGTGAACGGATCTTGTACCACCAGCACATAGTCTTGTTTTTCTTGTTCTGATAACGCTTGTAAATACGACAAACTAAAACGGCTATCCCATTGCTTTTGAGATAACTGTTGTTTGAGGGTTGGCACGGATAATAACGGGGTATCAATATAACCAATGCTTGCCTTGGTTAAACTCTGCACCCATTTCATCCCTAACATGCCATTGACCACTTTAGGCGCGCTGGCCATTAGCGGTAACAAGCTTTCGATATTGGCGACTAAATAATCTTTGGCCGGACGTTGATAACGCGAA
The DNA here is from genome assembly GCF_014694465.1 of Vibrio sp. S11_S32. Classification (NCBI taxonomy): domain Bacteria; kingdom Pseudomonadati; phylum Pseudomonadota; class Gammaproteobacteria; order Vibrionales; family Vibrionaceae; genus Vibrio; species Vibrio sp. S11_S32. Next base: position 153,250 of record NZ_JAAUWS010000004.1, read on the forward strand.
TAATAGAGATTAAAAAAACGCGAACGAAACGAAGGAACATCGACATTGATCGGACATTGGCTGGCGCAAGCTTTACAAGCTAAACAGCCATTGAGCGCATCGTACACTTCATGAGAAAAATCGTACTGTTTTTTCTTATTTATACTGTGACGAATACGGTCAATCATGGTTTTAATTGACGTTGATTGGGTTAAGGTTTGCTGCTCGAGATCTAAAACATCAATCCCCTGCTCGGTTAACTGACGCAACCATTCACGCACTAAACCAGCACGGCCCTTGGGTGAATGACGGCGATCGGCGGTGATCTTCATCGATGGACACATAGGAGAGTTTACGTCGTAGTTAAAACATAAACCGTTACCATTACAATCCATCGCTTGATTAAAGCTATCACGAACATTAACCGGGATCTGACGATCATAAAATGCTCGTTTGGTATCCGAGACTTTCACCAACTGATCGTCGCTATCGACCGGAGTACAAATCTTACCTGGATTCATTTTATTGAGTGGGTCAAAGGCCGTTTTCACGCGGCGAAGTTGCATAAACAACTCATCACCAAAAAATTCAGGGCCATATTCAGAGCGGTAACCTTTACCGTGCTCACCCCACATTAAACCGCCATATTTGGCCACTAACTTGACCACATCGTCCGAAATTTGGTGCATCAGTTTTTCTTGTTCCGGGTCGCATAAATCCAGCGCCGGACGCACATGCAACACACCCGCATCCACATGACCAAACATGCCATAGTTTAACGAATGACCATCGAGTAAAGTTCTAAATTCGGCAATATAATCGGCAAGGTTTTCTGGAGGGACACAAGTATCTTCGGCAAACGCGATCGGTTTGGCTCGACCTTTTGCGCCGCCAAGTAAACCCACCGCTTTTTTACGCATATTATAAATTTTGTTGATGCTATCCAAATCGCTGCACACTTGAAAACCGATAATGCCGCCTTGTTCGGTTGCAAGTTTGATTTTTAGTGTCGCCACCAAATCTTCGACCAACCCATGCACTTTAGCTTCACTCGGGTCGGCAAACTCAATAATATTGATACCCTGCATGTCTTTGCCTTCGACATCGGTCAGTAAGTCACTGACGGTATGCCACACAATATCTTGCTTGGCTAAATTCAATACTTTGGAGTCAATGGTTTCGACCGAGAGCGCTTGCGCTTGTACCATAAATGGCGCGTTGCGTAACGCAGCGTCAAATGAGTTGTATTTCACATTGATTAAAGTGCGCGCTTTAGGAATTTTAGTTAGGTTCAGTTTGGCTTCGGTAATAAAAGCTAATGAGCCTTCTGCGCCGCACAACACCCGAGCTAAATCAAACTCGCCTTGTTCGGTGCGTGTATCTTCTGGCTCAGATCCACTGGTTACGGGTTTAAATTGCAACGCATTCTTGAGATCATAGCCCGTTAAAAAGCGATTCAGTGGTGGGAATTTTGCTTCTATCGCCGCGCGATTTTCACGGCAGATTTGCTCGGTTGCAAGCAGCGCTTTACTGGCAAGAGTGTCAAATTCAGGTTGAGTGTCACCTTGGGTATCAAACACAGACCCATCGGCAAAGACCGCTTGCAGTGATAACACATGATCCGAGGTTTTGCCGTATTTTAGCGAACCTTGACCGGAAGCATCGGTATTCACCATACCGCCAATTGTCGCTCGATTACTGGTAGACAGATCGGGTGAAAAGAAATAGCCATATTGACGCACCGCATCATTTAATTGATCTTTCACCACCCCAGATTGCACTCGAACCCAAGCTTGCGCTTCATTAATTTCGAGAACTTTATTCATGTGGCGAGACATATCGACCACGATGCCTTTGGTCAAGGATTGGCCATTAGTCCCCGTACCGCCACCACGGGCAGAAAAGGTCACACTCTGATATTGGTCTTGCGCGCCCACTCGCCCAATTAATTGAACATCTTGAGTATGTTTAGGATGCACCACCGCTTGCGGTAATTGTTGATACACACTGTTATCAGTCGCCATAGCCAAACGGCTGGCATAGGTTTGCTCAATATCACCGTCAAAGCCCGATTGTTTGAGTTCTTCAAGATATGTCGCAACTTTAGGATCGACAGAATAACTCTGTGTCAGGGCTGGCAACGCGCGTTTATTATTGCCGGCATTTGATGAAGTGTCCTTGCTTGTCGCTTCAGTGTTGGTGGCATTATCGTGTTTAACGACCATTGTGTTTCTGCTCCCTATCCTAACGTCATCACAGTATTGATTAGCAACACTGCGTTACCCATTCCATGTGGGATTCGGATGTTTTTATGAATTCCTTCACTTTACAACATTTAAGTTAGTGTTAGGAATAGATAATTTTGATTTTTCAGAGCAAGATTGTGATATCAAAATGCAGTTCAGCTTTATAAAGGACACGAAAAACGGTAGAATGCTCGGCTCATTTTCCTTACTCGATAAATAGCCCAAACTGAATGTCTAAACAAAAAGCGCTTAAAAAAATAGCTAAATGTCTTGAACTTGGTAACTCAGCCAATGTGAATGAGGCCGCGCAAGCAATCAAAATGGCCCATAATCTAATGCTAAAATATGGCTTAGATAAAGACGATATTGATTTCATTAAGCTCGGAAAAACTCAGTCTAGTCATTTATTACCCGCCAATATTAGCTCTAACTTGCTGCGTATTATTCGCGGTATCAACACTCGTTTTGGCGTAGAGGCAGTATTGCTCAACCATAAAGGATTAAAACGTGTCGAGTTTATTGGAGAAGCCGATCGCGCTATTTTTGCAGCGTTTGCTTTTGATATCGTTTATAGAGAAATGAATGAGCATACAGGGCAATTTCGCAATAGTTTTTCGGGTTCTGGTACTAGCAGCGCAGAAGTGACTCGTCGGGTGAATTCATTTGTTTCCGGTTGGATTGAAGGCGCATTAGAAAAGCTACCATTAATCGCACCCGATGATGATTCGGCCAATAAGATCAATAACTACATTGATAAAGAATTTGCCAACATCGATCGCGAAACCTTTAAGCAACAGTTAAGAGAGGCGATGAATAACTTCACTGCCGATTATGAAGTTGGATTAAAGAAAGGTCGGAAAATTTCAGTCAACCGCCCTATTGATGGCACAGGCAACGAACAAAATAAAAAGTTAATCGAATAATTCAACCATCCAAGATTGAGAACGATAATTTAATCTTGGGATCTAGTCGCCAGCAGTCTCTTAAACGCTACCGCTTAATGGCGCTTTTTTGAAATACAAATAACGCATTATCACTAGCGAAGAGTGATAACAACAAGGAAGAAAATGGAAAATAAACACGGAACATGCGATTGGTGTAAACAGTTTACTGACAATTTGGTTCGCTTAGATTATGTCGACGGGATCAGCAACCATTCTTGTACAGGTTGTCATGACTTAGCCAAAATCGACGTACGACAATTTAATTTGGCTGAACTGGCTTTACGCGCCAAACAAACCCGTCTGAATTAGACCGCACAAACTCAGCTATGTTACACACATTAAAAAGGCGCTGATTCTTTCTCATGGAAAGTCATCAGCGCCTTTTTTATTTTTAACAACACAACAATGAAAACCGTTCAGTGTTGATTTTCATCTCCATTCAAACCGTCATGACCAAAATTTCATGACTCTCGAATTTATTATGCTGCTGCCGCTTCGTTTTTTTCACAAGCAATAACGCGGTAGATCAGCGCACCTAGAATGCCGCCAATGATTGGCGCAACCCAGAACAACCACAATTGTGACGTTGCCCAATCACCCACAAAAACCGCCACCGCAGTACTACGAGCAGGGTTAACAGAAGTATTACTGACTGGAATAGAGATAAGGTGAATAAGGGTTAGACATAAACCAATCGCGATTGGGGCAAAGCCTGCAGGTGCGCGTTTATCGGTTGCGCCCATGATCACGATTAAGAACATCATTGTCATTACAACTTCACACACCAATACTGCCATCATAGAATAACCGTCTGGAGAATGAGCGCCGTAACCATTTGATGCAAAACCACCCGCAAGATCAAATCCGGCTTTACCTGATGCGATCAGATAAAGGATACCTGCACCGATAATACCACCAGCAACTTGCGCAATAATGTAAGGTAAAAGTTGGTTTGCCGGAAAACGACCACCCGCCCAAAGACCGATAGAAACCGCTGGGTTTAAGTGACAACCTGAAATATGACCAATCGCAAATGCCATGGTCAATACCGTCAAACCAAAGGCCAGTGCCACCCCAACAAAACCTATACCCAGTTCAGGATAGCCCGCAGCTAATACAGCACTACCACAACCGCCAAGTACTAGCCAAAACGTACCAAAACATTCTGCTAAATATTTATTCATTTTATAATTCCTTTGTTTTAAAAAATAACCGCTCAAGAGCTTTGCCTCTTTTAGACTGCTAAGTGATTCTAGCGAGCAAGCTCTAGTCCTATCCTAAACATTTATCGGAAATCACAATCGAGACTGCAATCAAATCTAAGCTAAAGACTACATTTCATTAATTACTGAAATATTAACAAGTTAGCTATATGGAAAGTTTACCTTAGTTTTTAAAAAGCACCACTAAAAAAGTGATTGTCATCACAGATGGTCATAAATAGTTCAATTTTTGACTTGATCAATCATAAAAACACAAGTACTGTGCATGCATACAGTATGGATATATGGACAGTACTATGTTGACTCAAACGAATTTCAATCAAGCATCAACCTCACACATTTTGGCAGCAAATGAAGAAACGTATTCAGCCAGTAGCCCTTTGTTTGCTCGCTTAGCCATCTTAGCCAAACAACAAAAATGGATTATATTTACTGACCAAGTGGCTCTGCCTACCGTCAGCGAATTACACATGTTTCATATTGAGGCCAAAAAAGTGATCAAGATGAAGTCATCTCAAGTGATGAGTGAAAAAGACGTGATCATGAAAGTTCTGTCCATCAATAATGCCAGCGCGATTGTGACCGGTGATGAATTTAGTCACCAAGAGCGCCAGCAAATCGAATTACAAGCGCAGCAAACTGGTTGCGAAGTCTTCTTTATTAGCCAAGCAATCCAACAAACCTTAACTCGCAATATGCATTAATGCTTAGGCTAAATATCAAAATAAGTAAATTCATAGTTTCATTTATGACCATAAAACTTGCAGCAATTAAATCTTAAGCAATCGTTTGCTTTTGTGCTGGATGGATACGCCTCTATTCTGTTATTATTCGGCTTTGTGGTATGAGAATAATACTTCTCGTGATTAATCTGATTTAGGTTATGTATTTAACTTTAAATTATTCGCCCTAGCTTTTAATAGGAATGTGGAAATGAGCCCTGCTAATCAAGTTCTTGCTGTCAATGATGATCTTCCAATCCGTACTGACAAACCAGTCCACAGTGGAAAAGTCCGCTCTGTTTATTGGCTCACCGAAGAAGATAGCCGCCGCTTAATTAAAGAAAAAGGCTATAACGTAGCAGCCGATGCCCCACTTGCCATTATGGTGATCAGTGATCGTATTTCAGCCTTTGATTGTATTTGGCGTGGCGAAGGTGGTTTAAATGGCGTACCAGGAAAAGGCGCGGCACTGAACGCTATCTCTAATCATTGGTTTCAACTTTTTAAAGACAATGGATTAGCCGATAGCCATATTCTTGATATCCCTCATCCGTTTGTCTGGATCGTACAAAAAGCCAAACCAGTCATGATTGAAGCGATTTGTCGTCAATATATTACTGGTTCAATGTGGCGAGCTTATCAACAAGGCGAACGTGAATTTTGCGGCATTGCACTGCCTGAAGGGCTAGAAAAAGATAAAGTGTTACCAGAACTTCTTATGACACCATCAACCAAAGGTATTTTAAAGGGTATTCCTAATGTGCCTGAAGCCGATGATGTTAATGTCACTCGCCATGACATTGAAAATAATTTTGCCGCATTTAACTTCTCTCAACCATCCGATATCGCTTTATATGAAAAGCTATTAAAAGAAGGTTTTAAAGTGATTAGCCAAGCACTGGATAATGTTGATCAGATTTTTGTCGATACCAAGTTTGAATTTGGTTATGTTCAAGATGCAAAAGGCAATGAAAAACTGATTTATATGGACGAGGTTGGCACGCCAGATTCATCACGTATTTGGGATAAACAAGCCTATAACAATGGTCAAATTGTCGAAAACTCCAAAGAAGGTTTCCGTCAATTTTTGCTTAACCATTTCCCCGATCCCGATATTTTGTTAAATAAAAAACGTATGCCAGAGCGTTTTTCCTTAGCAGAAGACAATGCGCTGCCCGTAGAAGAGATCATGAAAATCTCACAGACCTATCTTGCCATTGCCGAAAAAGTCACCGGTAAAACGATTGTACTGAGTGATGATCCAAAACAAGAAATCATCGATGTACTACGAAAAGAATACGATTTAATTGACTAAGTTTTCATATCACAAAATAAAGTAAGATCTAAAAATTAACGCTCCAAAAATAAAAATCGGCTGACTTGAAAGCAACAATCTCAAGTCAGTCGATGTCTTCTTATGCTCACCATTTATACCCAGAGACTCTTCACTGATCTTCCTGCTCTTAGGGCAAATACTCACCCAAACGCCACACCAGAGCATTGTATACAATGATTTGTACATTGATGTTAATTATTGAGCGGTGGAGCACGTATTTTTGTGAACTTAATGTTGTAGAATTTTAACCTTCGCACTACCTTTAAAGTACCTTTGCAGCAGCTTAGATGATTAATCTGTATAATTTGTGCGTTATAGTCAAACATAGGGCTAAAATTGTTTACAATACTCAGAACCCTTTTATCATAGAGCAATAAAGAAAAGGTCGTAACAAATTGTTACTTCAAGCCCAGTACACTGAACTATTGGTCAAGAATGTTCTTACAACTGTTAAACGCCAAAAAATAGTGCAATACGACACCATTTAAGATCCATCGATCGCGAAAAACAAAAGAGTCCGCACATGAATAAGAATGATAAACGTCCTTTATATATCACTTACGCCGGCCCAGTATTAATGGCCACCCCTCTTTTAAATAAAGGTAGCGGCTTTACCTTTGAAGAAAGAAAAGCATTTAACTTAGAAGGTCTATTGCCTGAAGCAACTGAGACCATTCAAGAACAAGTTGAACGCGCTTATCAGCAATACAAAGCTTTTGATAATGATATGGATAAACATATCTATCTGCGTAATATTCAAGATACCAATGAAACCCTTTTCTACCGACTCGTTCAAAATCACATTACCGAAATGATGCCGATCATCTACACCCCAACGGTGGGCGCGGCATGTGAGAACTTCTCGAATATTTATCGTCGTGGGCGTGGATTATTTATTTCTTACCCTAATCGTGATCGTATCGATGATCTGGTCAACAATGCCACCAGCCAAAATGTCAAAGTAATCGTAGTGACTGACGGTGAACGTATTCTTGGTCTTGGCGATCAGGGTATTGGCGGCATGGGGATCCCAATTGGTAAGTTATCACTGTATACCGCTTGTGGTGGTATTAGCCCAGCTTACACCCTACCAATTGTATTAGATGTGGGCACCAATAACCCCCAACGCCTAGCTGATCCTATGTACATGGGCTGGCGTCACCCTCGAATTACCGGTGATGAATACACCAAGTTTGTTGATGATTTTATTCAATCAATTCAACGTCGTTGGCCTGACGCACTTATCCAGTTTGAAGATTTCGCGCAAAAAAATGCCATGCCTTTACTTGAGCGTTATAAAGATAAAATTTGTTGTTTTAATGATGATATTCAAGGTACTGCAGCAGTCTCGGTGGGTTCATTGATCGCCGCATGTCATGCAGCGGGCAGTAAATTATGTGAGCAACGAATTACCTTTGTTGGCGCAGGCTCTGCTGGTTGTGGGATCGCAGAAGCGATTATTGCGCAAATGGTTGCTGAAGGATTAACCGATCAGCAAGCTCGCTCACAAGTGTATATGGTTGATCGTTGGGGCTTATTGCAAGAAGGCATGAAGAACCTACTCGATTTCCAGAAAAAACTGCGTCAGAGTAAGAAAAACATTGCGAAATGGAAAGGTGGTGAGCAAGGTTTCTCTTTGCTTGATGTGATCAAAAATGCCAAACCAACCGTGATGATTGGTGTTTCAGGTGTGCCTGGATTATTTAGTCAAGAAGTGGTTGAGGCGATGCACGCAAACTGTGCGCGTCCAATTATTTTCCCATTATCGAACCCTACTAGCCGAGTAGAAGGAACACCGAACGATATTTTCCAATGGACCAAGGGCCAAGCACTGGTTGCAACCGGCAGCCCATTTGAACCAGTACGCTATGAAGGTAAGGATTACCCTATCGCCCAATGTAACAACAGTTACATCTTCCCTGGTATTGGTTTAGGGGTATTGGCGGTTTCAGCGTCGCGTGTTACCGATGAAATGCTAAGAGAATCAAGCCGCACTTTGGCTCAATGTTCTCCACTGGCAATCAAAGGCAAAGGGGCCTTGTTACCCCCATTAGAAGAAATTAATGCGGTATCTAAGAAGATTGCTTTTGCGGTAGCCAAGAAGGCCATCGAACAAGGGGTTGCGCTTGAAATTACCGACGAAGCACTTGAAACCGCGATTAATAATGGTTTCTGGCAACCTGAGTATCGTAATTACAAACGAACAGCCTTTTAACTAAAATATGATTCAGCTAATTTGCCCACCATTTTAAAAATAGTGGGCATTTTTGTTTTTCAGGCTCACATTGACTGTTATCCTTCATGTCACATGATTTGTTATGTGACAAATTTCATTCAACTTTTTTATTGAAAAAAGTATGACATTGCGCCCCGTCACTGCGTTAAACTGTCGCCACTAGGAAAAGATTAGTTATGGAAACAGTTTCAATGCCACACAAACGCACCTTGCTTAATCGTTCATATATCATGATTACGTTGTCCATTGTTGTGACTGGCGTTTTGCTGCTGTGCCTTTCTGTTTTTGCCATTGATCGTATTATTAGCTGGAAAACCCAAGACTCTATTTACCACAATGTTGTAGATGTTCCTCCGTATAACATCGGCTTGGTTTTAGGTACCAGCAAATACATTGGTCACACTTTGAACACCTATTATTCACACCGGATAGAAGCTGCGATCAAACTGTATCAACAGGGTAAAATTCGTACATTTCTACTCAGTGGTGACAATGCCCACCGCTCTTATAACGAGCCGTGGACCATGAAGCGGGATTTATTAAAAGCAGGGGTTGAAGACAAGAATATTAATTTAGATTATGCCGGATTTAGAACTCTCGACTCAATCATCCGTGCACGAGATATTTTTCAAGCCGATCATTTCTTAATTATCACCCAAGACTTTCATTGTGAACGAGCGCTGTATATTGCTCAATATCATCATATTGATGCCAGCTGCTTGGCGGTACCAGGGCCAGTTGAAACCTCTGGATTTCATGTTCGATTAAGAGAAGTATTTGCCCGTACCAAAGCATTTCTTGATCTGTATATTTTAAAATCTCAACCGAAATTTTTAGGTCCGATTAATCCTATTTTTGGACATGAAGATAAATTAGAAGCAGAAAAGCTATCTGCTTCAGAGCAGAAAAATCTATCCCATATTGAACCAAGTCAATCGCTTAAATAATTAACGATCTTGTGGGATCGTCAACTTTTCCAACACTTCAACTCGGTTACGTCCGTTATTTTTTGCATGGTATAAGGCTTCATCGGCGCGAGCAATCATCTCGGTAATACGTTCAGAGCCTACCAACTCAGTTACACCAAAACTGCAGGTTAACTTACCAACCACGTGCCATGGGTATTGTTCAACCGCCAAACGAACTCGTTCCGCAACCCTTGCAGCAGCGGTTATAAATGCAATCCATTACAATGAGTGTTTGAGCGTCTATTGATTCAACAAACACTGCAACACCAATTTATTCCCTAACTTAATTCACCATACAAAAAAAGCACTAAATTTGATAGTCATTTATCACTAAAACCTTAGTACACTAAGGTTTTTTGATTCATATCAAATAGGAATAATATTTGGAATAACCACGCTAGGAACAATCGCTATTGATAGTTTTAAAATCATATTTTCACGTTTACTTCACACCTTTTATGTTAGTGATTAATATCGCGAATTGTTATCGCTAAAAAATCCGGTAAACTGTTTATTTTACTACTAGGTTTAAGCATGACTTTTAGCATTACAGGAACATTGGCCAAACTGCATTCCTCTCTTGATCCCCAACAAAACAATCAAGTTCAGTATCGCCTGCCGGTTGGCGATCAAAGCGTTGACCTAATGCCTTATATTGGGCATGTGATCACCTTGACTCACTCGGGTAATATTTTTTGCTCATCTTGCGGTAAAAAAACCAAAAAGAGTTACTCACAAGGCCATTGCTATGTGTGCATGAAAAAATTAGCCAGCTGCGATATGTGCATAATGAAGCCAGAGACCTGCCATTATGAGGTGGGAACTTGCCGTGAACCACAATGGGGCGAAGAAAATTGCATGGTCGATCATTTCGTCTATTTATCCAATACCTCAAGTGTGAAGGTTGGCATTACTCGTCACACTCAAATCCCCACTCGCTGGATCGATCAAGGGGCGACTCAAGGCCTGCCGATTTTTAAAGTAAAAACCCGTTATATCTCGGGTTTAATTGAAATTGAACTGGCCAAGCATATTGCCGATAAAACCAATTGGCGTACCTTGCTAAAAGAAGATGGCGCGCCGATGGCATTGCAAGATAAGTTTGCTGAGCTATTGCCACAGGTTTTACCAACCATTGAGGCCATTAAGCAGCAATATGGCGAAGACGCGATCGAGATTTTATCCGCTGATATCACACCGATTGACTACCCTGTTGAACAACATCCGGTAAAAATTGTTTCTCATAACTTTGATAAAAACCCCGTGGTATCTGGCGTTTTACAAGGCATTAAAGGCCAATATTTAATTTTAGATACGGGCGTGATCAATATTCGAAAATTCAGTTCCTATGAAGTGACATTTTCTGATTAACCCCAATCGTGATTAATAGGAGGCAGCCACAGTAAAACCTTATGGTAATTAGGTTTAATGCTCGGGGCTGTTGAACTATAACAAGAATGCAATCTATCGCTTTCTTTAGCGCGATATTTTCCATACAATCGCGTGATAAGAATTCGCATTCCTCTCATTTCATTTCGGAGTTCCAATGAGCAACGTTAAGCATTGTAATTTACTCATTCTTGGGTCGGGTCCTGCCGGCTACACCACTGCCGTTTATGCCGCTCGCGCCAATCTAAACCCAGTACTGGTCACCGGCATGCAACAAGGTGGTCAGTTAACCACCACCACTGAAGTTGAAAATTGGCCTGGTGATGCTGAGGGGTTAACCGGTCCTGCTTTAATGGAGCGAATGAAACAACACGCTGAACGTTTTGAAACTGAAATGTTATTTGATCATATTAATGAAGTTGATTTCAGCCAACGCCCGTTTCGCTTAAAAGGCGATTCAACCGAATACACTTGTAACGCACTGGTCATTTCAACCGGTGCTTCAGCCAAATATTTAGGCTTAGACTCTGAAGAAGCCTTTAAAGGTCGTGGCGTATCGGCTTGTGCAACCTGCGATGGTTTCTTTTATCGCAATCAAAAAGTCGCGGTGATCGGTGGCGGTAATACAGCGGTCGAAGAAGCATTATACCTGTCTAATATTGCCTCAGAAGTGCATCTGGTTCACCGCCGCGATAGTTTCCGCGCCGAAAAGATCCTAATCAATCGTCTGATGGATAAAGTCAATAACGGCAATATCATTTTGCATACTGATCGCACCCTTGAAGAAGTGGTCGGTGATGATATGGGCGTGACTGGGGTTCGAATTAAAGCAACCACATCGGACGCCGAAGAAGTCATTGACGTGATGGGTGCTTTTATTGCGATTGGGCATAAACCGAACACCGATATTTTCCAAAATCAATTAGAAATGAAAGATGGCTACATTGTGGTCAAATCAGGTTTAAATGGTAATGCTACCCAAACCAGCATTGAAGGCATATTTGCAGCTGGTGATGTAATGGATCATAACTATCGACAAGCAATAACATCCGCAGGAACCGGTTGTATGGCGGCATTGGATGCCGAGCGCTATCTTGATTCGCTCAATGATTAAAACCTCTCAAGTTAATGTCATCACCCATTAATATAGCGGTGTCTTTATTATCAGCTCCGGCGCTTTGTGCTGAGCTGATCCGCTATAAATAATGTTTATGACCCTACCCTCCAGATGGGAAACAAGCTTACATGGAAAAACAACAAAGACGCCATTTAAACCAGTGGCTCAAGCAACAAGGTAAACTGGCCAAAGTATGGCTAGGTGCCACGATCGCGCTTGGGATCGTGTCGACTTTATTTTTAATTGGTCAAGCCGGTCTACTCGCCTCGATCCTTCATCAAATCATTATTGAGCACGTTGATAAGCACCAACTCATCCCTTCCTTTATTGGTTTGGCGGCGATGATTGTTGGCCGTGCAGCTTGTACTTGGGGACGTGAAATTACCGGTTATCGTTGTGGGGAATATGTGCGGATTTATATTCGCCAGCAAATTCTCGATAAACTGCGTGATTTAGGTCCTGCTTATATTAAAGGCAAACCAGCGGGTACTTGGGCGACACTATTGTTAGAGCAAGTTGAAGATATGCAAGATTTCTTCTCGCGCTACTTGCCGCAAATGGCGTTATCGGTGTTTATTCCGTTTATTATTTTAGTGGTAGTGTTTCCTGCCAACTGGGCGGCAGGGCTTATTTTCTTGATCACCGCCCCACTTGTGCCACTCTTTATGGCTTTAGCGGGTATGAAAGCCGCCGATGCCAATAAACGCAACTTTAAAGCGCTGCAGCGTTTATCCGGTCACTTCTACGATCGTTTACAATCGATGACCACCATTCGTTTGTTCCATCGCGCTGAAGCGGAAACTGAATTACTGCGCAGTGCCTCCGATGTATTGCGTAAAAGCACCATGGATGTATTGCGGGTTGCTTTCCTCTCCTCTGCGGTTCTAGAATTCTTCACCTCACTGTCAATTGCCATCACCGCGGTGTATTTTGGTTTTAGTTACATTGGTGAACTTGATTTTGGTTATTACGGCGCTGGCATTACCTTATTTACCGGCCTGTTTGTATTGATTTTAGCACCTGAATTTTATCAACCTCTGCGCGACTTAGGCACTTACTACCACGCTAAAGCGCAAGCATTAGGCGCGGCAGAAAGCTTAGTTGAGTTTTTAGAAGCAGATGTTGAAGCCGCTAAATCGGGCACTACTGACTTACCCACTCCCGATAGCATTATCATCTGTGCCGATAATCTCGAAGTATTTAGCTCCGAAAAAACACATTTGCTTGGTCCGGTTTCCTTTTGCATTGATGCTAACCAAACTACGGCTTTAGTCGGCCCTAGTGGCGCAGGTAAAACCAGTTTAATTAATGCGATACTTGGCTTTTTGCCTTATTCAGGATCGCTGACCATTAACGGCGTTGAAGTCAAAGAGCTTAACTTAAAGCACTGGCGTCAACACATAAGTTGGGTCGGTCAAAATCCATTATTGATTAATGGCAGTATTTACGAAAACGTGATTCTGGGTCAGCATGACATTAGCGAACCCGATCTCACTAAAGTGTTAAAAGATGCCTTTGCCGATGAATTTGTCTCAAAACACGGATTGGATTATCACATTAGCGATCGCTCTGGTGGTCTTTCGGTTGGACAAGCACAACGTTTAGCCCTTGCCCGCGCCATGTTACAAAAAGGCAGCTTCTGGCTACTCGATGAACCAACCGCTAGCTTAGATGCGCATAGCGAACATTTAGTTATGACAGCGCTTAATGCCAATACTCAAGGCACCACCACACTCATGGTGACCCACCAGTTAGAGCATTTGAAACAAGTGGCCAATATTCTGGTGATGCAGTCTGGAGACATTGTCCAATCGGGTCGTTATGATGACATCCAACACACAGGACTATTTGCACAAATGCTGTCTTCAAAACAACAAATGGATAGCGAGAATAAGGGGAATTTAGATGCGTGAGTTACTGCCTTATCTCAAATTATATAAAAAGCATTGGTTTAGCCTTTCACTGGGAATGCTATTAGGTTTTGCGACCTTAGTGGCCTCTATCGGCTTATTGACTTTATCCGGTTGGTTTATTGCAGCAGCATCGGTTGCCGGTTTAACCATTGCCCGTCAATCTTTTAACTATATGCTGCCAGGCGGCGGTGTGCGTGGTTTTGCAATGGCCAGAACGGCTGGCCGTTGGGGCGAGCGAGTAGTCAGCCATGATGCTACTTTTAAGCTATTGGCTGATTTACGTATCTTCTTTTTTAGAAAATTAACCCCACTCATCCCTGGGCGTTTTTCTAAACTGCGTGATGCCGATTTACTTAACCGCCTTGTGGCCGATGTCGATGCGATGGATCATGTCTATCTGCGTCTTATCAGTCCTATCGTAGTAGGCACATTAGGGATTGTCTCACTGACTTTCTTCCTATGTTGGTTTGATATGACCATTGGCTTAACATTGGGTGGCATTTTGCTGTCATTGCTGTTGATCTGGCCAATTTTGTTCTACAAGTTAGGCAAGCATAATGGTACTCATTTAACCCAAAATAAAGCGAATTTACGCATTGCTACTCTAGATTGGGTGCAAGGTCATAGTGAATTGGTGTTATTTGGCGCAGAGCCTCGATACCGTCAGGCGATCAACGATCATCAACAAAAATTGGTGAAAAATCAGTTTAACAATGCCAATTTAACCGGCCTTGCCAGTGCGCTACTTCTGCTGGCTAATGGTTGGACTATGGTCTTGATCATTTGGATGGCCGCCGATGGCATGAATGGTCAACCACCAGGACCGATGGTGGCGATGCTAGCGTTTGCAACTATGGCGTGTTTTGAGCTGTTAATGCCTATTGCCGGCGCATTCCAATATCTTGGACAAACCTTAGAATCAGCGCGCCGTCTTAATGAAGTGCTCACCGCAACGCCAGATATACATTATCCAGCAACCGGTGTTGAGCAATGTCAAGATGCCAGCATTCAACTGCAAGAGGTGAGTTTTAAATATCAAGACAGCGAGGAATTGGCGTTAAACAAAGTGAGTATTTCGCTTGAAGCGGGCCAAAAAATGGCGATTGTCGGTCAAACTGGCTCTGGTAAATCGACTTTACTGCAATTGTTAACTCGTCAATTTGATGTCACATCAGGGGCGTTATTAATTGATAATCAACCCATCTCACAGTGGACTGAAAAAGGCTTACGCCACAGTATTTCAGTGGTGAGTCAACGGGTGGATATTTTAAATGGCACGTTAAAAGATAACCTTCTTTTAGCAAAACCAGACGCTAATGACCAAGGATTAGTCGCCATTTTACACGAAGTAGGTTTAGAGCATTTAACCGAAGGCAATGGTCTTGATGCTTGGTTAGGTGACGGAGGCCGACAGTTATCAGGTGGTGAGAAACGCCGTATTGGGATCGCACGCGCGATTTTACACGATTCGCCAATCTTATTACTCGATGAGCCAACCGAAGGTTTAGATAAACAAACTGAACAACAGATCATGCAGTTATTACACAAACACTCGGTCAATAAAACCGTGGTATTTGTCACCCACCGCTTGATTGGCCTAGACGCTATGGACTCGATTGCTTTAATGGAGCAAGGTGAGATTGTAGAGCTTGGTACTCATCAAGCGTTGTTAGCTCAGCAAGGTTTGTATCATAGGTTACATCAGCGACTGTAGTTGATACTGACTCTTTGGTTATTAGACCAACAAAAAAACCGCCAACTGGCGGTTTTTTATTCGCTTGAAATCAACCTCAAGAACGTCAATTTTCTAAGCGGTGTGATACCTATTCCATAAATTTAATGATCGTTCAAAATTGAGTACAGAGAAAAGTCTCAAAGGCAATAGATGCCCTTTTATCAAGCGACCAGAGACGGATCCGCGTCTTTTCAGCGTATTCAAATTGATCAAATACTAAATGGAATTGGTGTTACGCATTAGCTTGCTCAAATTCTTGCATAAAGTCCACCAACGCTTGTACTCCTTCTAGCGGCATAGCGTTATAAAGCGACGCTCGCATACCACCAACTGCTCGGTGCCCTTTTAGTGCCTGTAAACCACGTTGTTCTGCTTGTTGTAAAAACAACCCATCAAGCTCTGGTTTGGCTAATTGAAATGGAACATTCATTAAAGAACGGTTATTTGGGTGGATGGTATTTTTATAGAAACTCGATTGATCAATATAACCATAAAGCACTTCGCCTTTAGTGCGGTTAATTTTTTCAATCTCCGTCACTCCGCCCTGCGCTTTTAGCCATTTAAAAACTAAACCCGATAAATACCAAGCGTAAGTTGGCGGCGTATTAAACATTGATTCTTGTTCAGACAATACTTTGTAATTCAGAATACTTGGTAATAAATCGCTCGCCAGATCGAGTAAATCGTCACGCACAATCACAATACAAATACCAGCCGGGCCAATATTTTTTTGTGCGCCAGCATAAATCACACCATATTTCGATACATCAATTTGACGCGACAAAATAGTTGACGACATATCCGCCACAATCGGCTTATCGGTAACAGGAAGGTCATTGATTTCAATACCATCAATGGTTTCATTAGGACAAAAGTGCACATAAGCAGCATCATCCGACAACGGCCAATCTGTGGCAGGAGTAATGGCTTTTTTACCATCAATCTCAACCATGGCGTTAATCACATTCGGTTGGCAGTATTTATTGGCTTCAGTGACCGCACTTTGCGCCCAATAACCACCATCGATATAATCAGCCGTTTTCTTATCACCCAGTAAATTCATTGGTACCGCGGCAAATTGCGCGCGTGCTCCACCTTGGCAAAATAAAACTTTATAATTGGTCGGAATAGATAACAGATCGCGTAGATCTTGTTCAGCTTCCGCTGCCACTTTCAGGAAAGGCTTACTGCGGTGGCTGATTTCCATAACGGATGTGCCAAGACCATTCCAATTAATAAACTCACTTTGAGCCTGCTGCATAACCGGTTTTGGTAGTGCTGCGGGGCCGGCACTAAAGTTATAGATTGATTCCATGATTGAATTTGCTCCTGCTGCGATAATGTATTGTTAACAATAGATATGACTGAAATATAGTAATACCACCTTTTGAGGTCAGTACAAAATACCTTTTTGATATACCATAAAAAAAGAGGCCATAATGACCTCTTGGTTGTATTTTTTACTGTTATCTGCTTGTCATAACAAACAGGATCACCGCATTGATTAACGCATCAAAAACGGCGCCAATAACATAAACATTGGCACTTTGTGACCACCATTAAACTCGATGTTGCCATTAATCACTTTACCATCGACATAATAACCATCCTCTTTTTTGGCCATCATGCCTTCTTTGATAAAGTTATCTAAGCCAGATTCAATGTATGGAAACTGATCGACCATTTCATTGGAAATATAGAAATGGGTATCACCGGTCACGCTATTAAACACCGCAGTTGGGTTTTTCGTCACTTTCTGATCGCTTGCCGGTAAGTTAAGCGTCCAATTACCATTAAATTTACCTTCACGGATCGTCACTTGAATTTTATTTAAGGCGACCGATAAGCCTTTTTCAAATAACGTATCCACATGTTGCATAGCCACTTTCATATCTTGTTGCGATGGTGGTTGCGTGTCTTTTTGGTAAACGGATAATAACTGAGTAAAAGATGCTTTATCAATGTTATCAAAAGAGAATTCAATACCAAGATCGGTTAATTTGTCTGATTCAAAATCTAAGCTTTCGGCACTGGCGTTATGATGACTGTTAAAGCTCACCTTTTTACTGTCTTCATCGGTATTAAATACATAATGGAATTTATGCAGATTGAATAATTTATCACCAGCCGAGGTTAATGCATCGACATTCGCCACCGAGACTTGCTGACGACCAAACCAGAAACCTTGCTCTTTATAACCATCGCCAGAACCGGTCAGACCTTTCACTTTAATCGCTTCACCATTAGCAAAGTCGCCAGAAAAAGAAGGTATTTGGTAATCAAATTTAATATGACCGTCGGAGGTAAAATCAGCAGACGCTTTGATTGGTGCAATAGTTAATTTTGAACTCGCATCATGTAAAAAATTCACCACCAGTTGTTCAGATTGCACATCAATCGAAGTTGACCCATTCAATTGAGTCACAGAATGGGCTTTTAGAGGTAACGCTTTAAAGTCTTCCGCTTGAGTATCGGTACTAACTGAGATTAATCCATGCTTAATTTTATGATCAAACACCATGCTAGTCGGGAATCCGTTTAATTCTAACTGCTGTTTTAATGCGGGATCAATCACCGTCACTTTGGTGGTGGCAGTTGAGTTGAGGTAGCCGCGATTATAATCCACTAGCTCTACTTTCAATTCTTTTTGATCCAAGTGACTAATGCCATCGGAAATCATGTTTTGAGCAATTTGCCCTACTGCTAATGGCCAACACGCCGCCACGGCAATCGTGCCGCCGATTGCTGCAAATTTTTTCAAACTATTCATTCTGATCCTTGCTGATAATATCATTATGGTTATCATTCAGTTTATCGCAAATGAATTTCAGTTGTCATAAATTACTCAACACAAAAGCACAAAATTGAAAGATTGAGAGAGAAATCGTCTTTAAAGTATAAATTTTGGCGATTACAGCGTAAATATTTATCGAAATCATTTAATAAACCGATGAATTTTGTTAATTTACCCACTTCATTGCATATCTGAGTTGAACCTATTGGATAATATCAACACAGGCAAGCACACAACGGCAATATAACTGTATATAGGCATCATTCTCTCATTTATCTTTTGCCGCTTTTTATACTGTATTAAGAAAGGGTTTTCTTGAACATGCGTAAATCACTAATTTTAACTAGTTTACTGTTGGCATCCACATCTACTTTCGCGGCTGGTAACTCAACCAACTCTGCCAACATGAGTAATTTTAACTACGACTATGTGGATGCACGTGTTGGTATTGCTCCGATGACCTTTGGGGCAGGGATCAGCAAATCAATCCACCCTAATGCTCATGCTGTTTTCTCTATCGATTCTGAATTTGATAATGATTATGATATGTCGGCGGGTTTGGGTTTCCATGCTCCAGTCAATAACTGGGCAGATATTACCGGTGAAATGCTTTTTAAAATGGTCGATGATCGTAAAAAATTCGATAACGATACCGGAGTTGAAGTCAATTTAGGTTTACGTCAATGGATTGGTCCACAGTTCGAACTAGGTGGTCAAGTTGGCTACTTCAAGATTAATAACCAATCCGATACCGACGATGTTTACGGTACCTTTTATGGCCGTTTCCATGCTACTGAATTATTTTCGATCGGCTTAGAAGGTAAATTAAATTACATTTACGGCAGCCAATTAATGGTCACAACCCGGTTCAAGTACTAATTCCCCCCTCTTCGTTGGGTCGATTAGTTAAACTGATTAATTATTGATATATGCCCCATAAAAAAACCTCGCATTGCGAGGTTTTTTATGACACATGAAATCACATATAACGTTTATCTTTTCTTAATGGTGTACATTGGATAAAAGTTGTTGTTTTCTAGGTTCTTGAAGAAGTTTCCAATGACAACCATCTGCAGCACCTGCAAATTTCCACAATAGACGAATATCAACATCACCACCGTAAGTTGCTTTCACTCGTTGAAATACATCTTCAGGGCCAAGATTTAAAAAGGTTCCAACATCCGGGATCCCAGCTTTTTTCACCATGCGCTCTAAGGTGAGTTGCATATTAGGTAAATCACGCAGTCGTTTGCTTTCTGCTGACTTTTGAAAAGCCCTTTCTTGTTTAGAGTGATTAATTGATGTGTTAATTAAATTGTCTAAACATTCATCTCTATTAGTAAATACATCAGTAATATCAAAATAATTAACCGTTGCAACGGTTTGTTTTTTAATGTGTTTGTAGCGTTTACACCCTTTGGTCTTTAGAAAGTCATCTAAATCACCGCCACCACGAATGAAAATGATATTGCCCGAAATTAATGCATACATCGCATCATCACTAAATAACCCAACACCGCCAAACATTGATCGCTTCTGAAAAGAACCAAATTTAGCTACATATTTAAAAAAGTCCAGCTCCATGCTAGTGCCCATTGTAAAACCTCCATAACTTATGATTAACCCCCCGATCAATCTACAAGTGCCATAAAATGGCTATTGAGCAAAAATATCCTTATTTACGATCAAACTAAAACGACTTTATTTTTATTTACGTTTTATGACCGACTTCAATTACAAATGATACTTCATGCTAAGAATTAAGTAAGTGCACAGCTCACATCACAACAATCTAAAAGCACAATAAAATAGATATCGATCGCATTTCTTTGCATACCCGTATCATTAACTCATGTCTCAACGCTTAAATTAGACAGATAAAAATCATCACAAAAAAAGTACACGCTTATTTTCCCATCATTTTAACAACAATTGATACATTATCTCTACAACTTCGCAGTCTTAGCCTTTAAGATATTGAATTATTAAGATATTATATGCCACTATTTACTCTATCAATAGATAGCTTTTACCATCCGATTAAGTTTGTTTTTTAATTTACTTTCAATGATATAGTTTAAGGTACATATGTATTCTGGTGTTTTTCTGATTTTTTTACCTCTGATTATTGGTTACTTAATTGCTTTAAAAAATGAGCAATGGCTAGATCGTATTAACAAAACGGTCTCGCAACTAATTTATGTCATTCTATTTTTAATGGGGTTAAGCCTTTCCGCGCTCGATAACCTCAGTGCCAATTTACAGACTATTGGCTTATATACACTGACCTTTTTCTTGGCTATTGGGACATGCAATTTAGCGAGTTTACCTTTTATCGATAAATGGATGCCTGTTGAAGCCTGCAGTAATAGTAAAACAATGCCGATTCACCTTATGGCATTAGAGTCTGCCAAACTTATATTAGTGGTCGGTGCGGGTCTGTTGCTAGGTCTGCTGATGCCTTTTCAAGTTCCATACATTAGCAGTGCCAGTGAAAGCATTTTATTATTGTTGTTATTTTTCATTGGTATTCAGTTGCGCAATAGTGGCTTAACACTCAAGCAAATTTTGTTAAATAAGCATGGGATGATCATTGCCTTGGTGGTGGTACTAACCTCTTGGTGTGGCGGATTAATTGCCGCCTATTTACTCGACATCCCTTTGACGAATGCACTTGCAATGTCTTCTGGATTTGGTTGGTATTCATTAGCGGGTATTTTAATGGGTGATGCTTATGGACCAGTGTACGGTGGAGCCTCTTTCTTTTTAGAGTTATTGCGCGAGTTAGTCGCATTAATAGCAATACCGTTATTTATTCGTCGTTATCCTTGCTCATCCATTGGCTACGCTGGGGCAACCTCGTTAGATTTCACCCTGCCTGTAATTCAAAGTACCGGTGGGGTTCGGTGCGTACCGATTGCCATTGTCAGTGGTTTTATTTTAAGTTTATTAGTTCCTGTATTTATGCTGTTTTTTATCTCACTGGGGCAATAGCAAACAATCGTTATTTGAATTAAAAGTCAGATCACAAACCCAGAGCTAGAAAGTATGAATTGCTCGCTTATCCATACCAGTTGTTTACAATAATGTTACACTTGAGCGTCTTAAATTTACCATCGTTCAATTTATATTTTCGGTGTTAACCCGTTTTATGGTGAACGCATTGCCATACTTTCAAGGATAGATGATGAAAAAATCCGTTATTGCACTTGTTGTTGCCATTTCAAGTTACTCTGGCATTGCGATGGCAAACCCGACTCCCGATGTTCAATGCCTCAACAATAAATACGATGCGTATATCGATACCTCTTTAACTTGGTATCAAGATTTGGTGACTATCACTGCCGAAAAGGATCCTGATTTAAAAGAGGTTGGGCAATGGTTTTTAGCCGGACGCACTCACCATTTTGAGCTAAACCGCGCGGTGGTGCATGATTACTTACAACATGCTCCCGACAAAGTGGCGACAAAAGAATCGGTCGAGTCATGGTTAAAGCTGACACAGCCGGAGATCAAGCAGCTTGCTCAACGTGATGACAAATTAGGCAAAATTGCCAAAACGACTTTTGATGACCGCCAAGCACCACCCAATAAAATGAACTATCAACTTCGTTCTGCTTTTGCTGATCTGCTAAGTCATCCCAGCAATATCCAACCAGCCTTAGACAAGTACAATCAAGCGATGGCGAAAACCAATGCGATTGTTTGCCAGTAAAGCTTACTAAGCAAGAAATCTGTGTCGGTGGTATTGATATTCATATTGGTAAAACAATGTCATGTACCTTTACAACCGGCTTATTTATCTGGCGAGACTTTTATGCTTTTCAGCTAAATTGTTTTGCCTATTGTTTACCTAATACGAAGACCGTCAGTTATGGGATCCGAAGATAAAATTGTTGATGTTAACTTTGAAAGTTTATTGCGGATATTCACCGTCCCTGAAGCGCCCGATTCTACTTTAGGCAATATAGAACAAAAGCTTTCTCAGAATTTAAACCAATTTTTGCGTGAGCATATTGTGGCAGAAGAAAAGCCACTCTCGGAAATTGAAAAAGATTTCGCTGATCCGGCGATCCCAGAACTGCCCACCTTTGTCTCTGAACATACTCAGCATTTATTAGAGACAGTGGTGTCGCATTCGGTGCATACTTCCGCGCCAAGCTTTATTGGTCACATGACCTCAGCTCTACCCTATTTCTTAATGCCGCTGTCTAAAATCATGATCGCGCTGAATCAAAACTTAGTCAAAATTGAAACCTCTAAAGCCTTTACTCCATTAGAACGCCAAGTGCTTGGAATGTTACATCGTCTTATTTATTCGCAAGATGATTCTTTCTATCAACATTGGATGCACAGTGCACAACATTCTTTAGGCGCATTTTGCTCTGGTGGCACCATCGCTAATATTACTGCGCTGTGGGTAGCGCGTAATAATGCATTAAAAGCCGATGGTGATTTCCAAGGAGTAGAAAAAGAAGGCCTGTTCAACGCCATGATGCACTATGGCTATAAAGGCATGGCAATATTGGTCTCAGAACGTGGTCATTATTCGTTAAAAAAAGCCGCCGATGTACTGGGAATTGGGCAACAAAATTTAGTCGCGGTCAAAACCGATCATAATAATCGCCTTTGTTCTATCGCGCTTGAGCAAAAAATTCAGCAACTCAAAGCGCAAGGGATCAAACCTTTTGCCATTATCGGCGTAGCTGGCACCACCGAAACCGGTAATATTGATCCACTCGAAAAAATCGCCGCAATAGCCCAACGCGAACAGTGTCATTTCCATGTCGATGCCGCTTGGGGTGGTGCGACTTTAATGTCGAATCAGCATCGTCATTTACTAAAAGGAATTGAACTGGCCGATTCTGTCACTATAGACGCGCACAAACAATTGTATATTCCGATGGGTGCGGGCATGGTGTTATTTAAAGACCCTTCCGCCATGCACTCGATTGAACACCATGCTGAATACATACTGCGTAAAGGGTCAAAAGATTTAGGCTCACATACCCTTGAAGGATCTCGTTCGGGTATGGCAATGCTGGTTTACTCAAGCATGCATATTATTAGCCGTCCGGGTTATGAACTGCTAATCAACGAAAGCCTTAAAAAAGCGCGCTATTTTGCTGATTTGATCAAAAAACAGCTAGATTTTGAATTAATCTCCGAACCAGAACTGTGTTTACTTACCTATCGCTATGTACCGCAAGACACCCAACGCGCTTTGCAACTTGCCACAGCAGATGAATTGAAAACATTGCATCAATACCTAAATGAACTGACTCAGTTTATTCAAAAGAGCCAGCGTGAAAATGGGCGTTCATTTGTGTCTCGTACTCGCTTAACGCCAGAAAAATGGCAACGTATGGAAACCAGCGTCTTGCGTGTGGTGTTAGCGAACCCACTAACCACCATCGAGATTTTGCATTCAATTATTGAAGAACAGCGCATCATCGCCCAAACCAGTCCATTTGTGTTACCGAAAATAATGCAATTGACACACATTATTTTAGACCGAGATCCCATTGAATAATCGCCATCTCAATCTGGTATAAATCGACGAATTATTGCAGTTTACACAGACAATCAATGAAATTTAAATTATGAAATTTTCTTTCTAAAATCGTGAGAAAATTTCATAATTATCTATTCTTTGGCTTAAATGGCTAAAAAAACATCCAAAACTGTAATTTAATTTGAACTTTGTCATATTTTGGTAAGAAAGATAACCTCAATACGACAAATTACCGCTATTGCATGGGTATACTGATACTACTTTGGATGCCATTCATCCAACCAGTATTATTTTCGATGTTTAAAGATCAGCATACTGGCAAATTTTATCTGAGAAGCAGTATGAATACATTAGAGAAAATTCAAAAAAACCTCGATATTTTCAGTAAATCAGAGCGTAAAGTGGCTGAGGTGATCATTGAATCACCACAAACTGCGATCCATTCGAGCATTGCGACGTTAGCCAAGATTGCCGATGTAAGTGAACCAACCGTTAACCGCTTTTGTCGCCGCTTGGATACCAAAGGTTTTCCCGATTTCAAACTGCATTTAGCGCAAAGTTTGGCCAATGGCACGCCTTACGTGAACCGTAATGTCGAAGAATCTGACGGGCCTGAAGCTTATACCCATAAAATTTTCGAATCGACCATGGCGTGTCTCGATGTGGCGAAAAACAGCATCGACCCTTTCCAAATTAACCGCGCGGTTGATTTATTAATTCAAGCCAAACGTATCTCTTTTTTTGGTCTTGGAGCATCTTCATCTGTCGCCAAAGATGCACAAAATAAATTCATCCGTTTTAATATTCCCACTTCCTGCTTTGATGATCCTCTAATGCAGCGTATGAGCTGTATTAACTGCGCTGAAAATGATGTTGTAGTGTTAATTTCCCACACCGGCCGAACTAAAAGCCAAGTGGAAATAGCACATTTAGCCAAGGAGAACGGTGCTACTGTCATTGCTATCACTGCCAAAGGTTCACCGCTAGAACAAGTCTGTTCATTATCTATCTCTTTAGATGTACAAGAAGATACTGATGTATATATGCCAATGGCGAGTCGTATTGTACAAATGACGGTAATTGATGTACTCGCCACAGGGTTCACATTACGTCGAGGTTCTGGTTTTAGAGATAATTTAAAACGAGTCAAAGACGCATTAAAAGCTTCACGCTATGAAAAAGCACCTTTATTTCCGGAGTGATGCTATTTCAACCTAACTCAGATGCGTTTTTAGGATAAAAAATACTCATCGTTTTTTCCTATCAAAATAAAAGCCAAAACCATCTTTAAAACCACCTTATCTTGAGGCATAGTGAACCTATTCAAGCTAAAGGAGAGAAATATGTTTGTCGTAATTTTTGGTCGTCCTGGTTGTCCGTTTTGTGTTCGAGCAAAGGATCTTGCCGATAAATTAAAAGAACAACGTGATGATTTTAATTATCGTTATGTGGATATCCATGCAGAAGGCATTTCAAAAGCGGATTTAGAAAAAACCGTAGGTAAGCCAGTTGAAACGGTACCACAAATCTTTGTTGACCAAGATCACGTTGGTGGATTCACAGAATTTGAAGCGTATGCCAAAGCCAATCTTGGTTTATTTAGCGAATAAACGGATAGCGATTTTAATCGGCTAATATCAAGTGCCTATTAATCGTGTTTATAGCTTATAAGTTAAAAAGCTCACTCTTTTAGTGGGCTTTTTTATTGCATTTTCATCGCTGGCAGTAACACAAGATTCACAAACAAAAATTAAATGGCAAAAATCCATGTTAGCTCTTATTTAATCACACTTTATCCTATACACTTCTCCTGTTGCTTATTGATGGTCTTCTCATTGGTTAAACTTACTTAAGAAAGATTTGTCCCTGTTAACGATCAATTGATCAGCACAATTAACTTTTTGTTTTACCTAATACCAGTACGCTAAGCCGATGATCCGATCTTTAGTCTTATTGGTATACTATTCTTTCGAGATAAATTGTGAACATAGATGTCGCGTCATTGTTAGAACATAACTCCATCCTGCTTCTTTTTGTGGTGCTCGCGATTGGCCTTGCCATTGGCAAAATTCGTATCGCTCAATTCCAACTTGGTAACTCAATTGGCGTGTTGGTAACAGCGTTAATCATGGGCCACCTTGGCTTCCACTTTAGTGCTGAAGCACTCACCATTGGCTTTATGTTCTTTATTTACTGTGTGGGGATTGAAGCTGGACCCAACTTCTTCGGCATCTTCCTACGCGATGGTAAGCATTATTTTTTCTTAAGCTTAGTAGTTTTGAGTACCGCTTTATTGCTTACCTATGGTCTCGGTCATGTTCTTGGCTTAGATTTTGGCCTCTCTGCCGGTATTATGGCAGGCTCAATGACCGCAACCCCTATTTTAGTGGGCGCGCAAGATGCATTAAATTCTGGTTTAGGTACCATTCCGACCGGTTCTCAATTATCCACAACCTTAGATAACCTTTCAGTTGGTTATGCTTTGTCGTATTTAATTGGCTTGATCAGTATGATCTTATTCGCCAAATTATTGCCTAAATTACAAACAGAAAATTTAAGCGATTCCGCCCAACGTATTGCGCAAGAACGTGGTTTAGGTGGTGCGGGTCAACGTAAAGTCTATTTGCCGATTATTCGCGCATACCGTGTCGGGCAAGAACTGATTGATTGGACTGGTGGTAAAAATCTGCGTGAATTGGGCATTTATCGTCAAACCGGTTGCTATATTGAAAGGATTCGCCATAATGGTATTCTTGCCCACCCTGATGGTGATGCCATTTTACAACCCGGTGATGAAATCGCTTTAGTAGGTTATCCCGACAGTCATGCTCGCTTAGATCCTAGCTTTCGTAACGGTAAAGAAGTGTTTGATCGTAATCTACTCGATTTACGCATTGCTGAAGAAGAAATCGTAGTCAAAAGCGACAGTATTGCCGGTAAAAAATTATCCGATTTAAATATTGCGGAATATGGTTGCTTCTTAAGCCGTGTGGTTCGTGCGCAAATCGAAATGCCAATGGATCTAAATATCGTATTAGCCAAAGGCGACATTTTACAAGTCAGTGGTGAAAAAAGCCGCGTACTCGGTTTAGCCGAACGTATTGGCTTTATCTCGGTTCACAGTCAAATTGCCGATCTACTCACTTTCTGCTGTTTCTTTATCATTGGCTTATTATTTGGCTTAATCACCATGACTTTTGGCCAAGTAACTTTTGGCTTAGGTAACGCGGTCGGTTTGTTAATTTCCGGCATCATGCTTGGCTTTTTACGTGCTAACCACCCCACATTTGGCTATGTACCACAAGGTGCTCTGAATATGGTCAAAGATCTCGGCTTAATGGTCTTTATGGTCGGGATTGGCTTAAGCGCGGGTAGTAATATGCTTGAATATATTGATAAATTTGGTATCCAATTACTTGGGTTTGGTTTTATTGTCAGTGTGGTTCCGGTTATTTGTGCTTACCTATTTGGTGCTTACATTTTGAAAATGAACCGCGCACTATTGTTTGGTGCCATCATCGGCGCTCGCACCTGTGCTCCGGCAATGGATATTGTGAATGACTATGCTAAATCAACGATTCCAGCTTTAGGTTACGCTGGTACTTACGCGATTGCCAATATATTAATGACACTAGCTGGAACACTGTTAATCATATTAAGCTAATCAGTTGTTTTTACTGGCCACTTCCCATCAACAATACATTCAATCAATAATATCGACCTCTTGTATATTATTGATTGAATTATTTATTAATTTAAACGCCTTCCTTATTAATAAACCCACTACATTACATAATATTTACATACTAAAAGGGGCTTTGTTGCGTAATTCGATGGAACTAAATGTGAAACTGACGATCAGATCGTTTACTCCCCACTAAACCATCGATATTCATGCCAAAACCTCGTTATAAGACCAAAAACTGGAAGTTATATAATC